>CANJPN010000418.1 GCA_947475855.1 Bradyrhizobiaceae bacterium | reverse complement strand
GCAGATCGCCTTTTCCGGCGCACTCATGGTCATGACAGCCGTTGTCTGGCGCGGCGCTGCCCCTTACGCTCTGAAGGCGGCATTCCTTATCGTCGCAGCCACCCTCGTCAGCCCCTACGTCTTTGTCTATGACCTGACCCTGCTGGCCATCGCCCAGGCCTTCCTGCTGCGCCATTGGCTTTCTGTGGGCCTGGGAAAGCGCGAAGCGATCATCCTCCTAGCCGTGAACACGCTCGTGGTCCTGATGTTGACCATCAAGCTACCGATGGGCTTCCTCGGCTGCTTGTTCCTACTCGTAGCCGTCCTGCACGAGGTCCGCGATCACATTCACCTGGCGAACTTGCTGCCACGTCGGGCCGCCACCGCCTGAGCGGCCAACTGCCACGCCACTTGCGCTAGCCGCCGAAAACGAGCATCGGGCTTTTACCAGCCCGGTACCGATGCTATAGGGCGCGCGTCGTATTCCCGTCACTCGGATTTCCGGATGGCGGTCTCCGCGCCGAGAACTATTCATATGAGGGCAACGGGGGAAGCCTTCCCCGCACCCGTCGATGGTCCGTTTACGGTCGGCTCCAACAAGCACGATGACCAGAGGTGCTAGCATGTCAAAGCTCGAAATCATGTGGACGAAGGTCGACGAGGCCCCGGCGCTCGCGACCTACTCCCTCTTGCCGATCGTCGAGGCCTTCGTTGGCGCGGCAGGTGTATCAGTGAAGCTGAAGGATATCTCGCTTGCTGGCCGCATCGTCGCGAGCTTCCCCGAGCGGCTGAAGCCGGAGCAGCGGATCAACGACGATCTCACCTGGCTCGGTGAGCTGACGTTGAAGCCCGAAGCCAACATCATGAAGCTACCCAACATTTCAGCCTCGATCCCGCAGCTCAGAGCCGCGATCAAGGAGCTGCAGGGCAAGGGCTACAACGTCCCGGACTATCCTGATAATCCCGCGACGGATGACGAGAAGGAGATCAGGGCGCGCTACCTCAAAGTGTTCGGCAGTGTCGTCAATCCGATCCTCCGCGAAGGCAATTCCGACCGCCGCGCTGCTCCTGCCGTAAAGCAGTATGCCCGCAAGAACCCGCACAAGATGGGCGTGTGGAGCAAGGACTCCAAATCGCATGTCGCCTGCATGTCGTCAGGCGATTACTTCGGCTCGGAAATCGCGACCACGGTCCCCAGCGCGACCAACGTCCGTATCGAGCTGGCCGGCACCGATGGCAAGACCACAGTGCTGAAGGCGAAGACCCAGATCGACGCGGGCGAGATCATCGACGCCGCCGTGATGAGCCGCAAGGCGCTGCGCACATTCTTCGCCGAACAGATCGACGACGCCAAGAAGCAGGGCGTGCTGTTCTCGCTGCACGTCAAGGCGACGATGATGAAGATCGCCGACCCGATCGTGTTCGGCCATGTCGTCTCGGTGTACTTTGCCGATGTCGTTGAGAAGCATGCCGCCACGCTGAAGAAGCTCGGCGTCAATCTCAACAACGGCTTCGGCGACTTGGTGACCAAAATCGAAACGCTGCCGGAGGCTGAGAAGAAGGCGATCAAGGACGACATCGCGGCCGTTTATGCGAAGCGCCCGGCGCTCGCCATGGTCAACTCCGACAAGGGCATCACCGGCCTGCATGTGCCGAGCGACTTCATCATCGATGCGTCTATTCCGGCGATGATCCGCGAGGGCGGTAAGATGTGGGCCCCAGACGGCAAGCTCGCCGACACCAAGGCCGTCGTGCCGGATCGTGCTTATGCGCGGCTGTTCCAGACTGTAATAGACGACTGCAAGGCCAAGGGCGCATTCGATCCGAAGACCATGGGATCGGTGCCGAACGTTGGCCTGATGGCGCAGAAGGCCGAAGAATACGGCAGCCACGACAAAACGTTCGAAGTTGCCACCAGCGGCACGGTTCGCGTCGTGACCGACGACGGCAAGGTCCTGTTGGAGCGTCCCGTGGAGACCGGCGACATCTTCCGCATGTGCGAACTGAAGGACGCGGCCGTGCGCGATTGGGTGAAGCTCGGCGTGCGCCGCGCGCGTCTCACCAACACGCCGGCGGTGTTCTGGCTCGACAAGAACCGCGCTCATGATGCGCAGCTCACCAAGAAGGTCGAGGTCTACCTGAAGGACCACGACACGAACGGGCTCGACATCCGCATCCTCGCGCCGGTCGACGCGATGAATTTCTCGCTGGAGCGAATTCGCGCGGGGAAGGACACGATCTCCGTCACCGGCAACATCCTGCGCGACTACCTGACGGACCTGTTCCCGATCATGGAACTCGGCACCTCGGCCAAGATGCTCTCGGTCGTCCCGCTGCTGGCGGGCGGTGGCATGTTCGAAACGGGTGCCGGCGGTTCGGCGCCCAAGCACGTCGAGCAGTTCCAGCAGGAAGGCTATCTGCGCTGGGATTCGCTGGGTGAGTTCCTGGCGCTCGGCGCCTCGCTGGAGCATCTGGCGGATACGTTCAAGAACGCGAAGGCGCAGGTTCTCGCCGAAGCGCTCGACACGGCGATCGGCAAGTTCCTCGACAACAACCGCAACCCTGCGCGTAAGGTCGGCGAAATCGACAACCGCGGCAGTCACTTCTACCTCGCCCAGTATTGGGCGCAGGCGTTGGCCGCTCAGACCAAGGACGCGGAATTGCAGAAGCGCTTCAAGCCTCTCGCTGAGGCGTTGACGACGAACGAGGCGAAGATCAACGCAGAGCTGATCGCCGCGCAGGGCAAGAGAGTCGAGACCGGCGGCTACTACCTGCCGGACGACAAGAAGGCCTCCGCCGCGATGCGCCCGAGCGCCACGCTGAACGCGGCGCTGGCGGCGCTTTGAAGACCTTGCATCGGTGTCAGACCCTCCGGGGCTGACACCCCATTCCACGATTGCCAATCAATGACCCGCTCGACGCTTTACGGCGTCCAGCGGGTTTTCGATTCGCGCCGGCTCTGCTCAAAAACTCGCCTTTCATCGGCTGTTTAATGTCCACATCCGATCGATTTGGAATACGGCTTAAGTCTGTGATTCAACGCGCTTTCGCGCCGAGAGCTCCAGTGTTATGCCCCGCGCCAAAGCACCGGAGCCCAGCAGCAGGTGCTCAAGCTGTCCGCAGATGGCGGGCTACGCTGGTGTGCCTCTGCCGCTATTGCCGAAACGGATCGAGGGGTAAATTGGGACAGCTCCCACCCTATCTGTTCAAGCCCGCTCAAATCTGTCATCTTACCCGCATGACAACAATCGCTCTCGATAAGGCCCAGGAGCAGCTAGCCGGGCTCGTCAAACGCGCCCTCGAAGGCGAGGAGATCGTCATCGAGGGACCTGACGCGTCGGCTGTCAAACTTGCCCCCGTCGCAAAGGCGGCGGCCAAGTCGCTGTCACCAGGGAGAAGCCATCGCGGTCGCGGCGCACTCAGGAACCAGCTCGTCGTCGGGCCGGAGTTCTTCGAGCCGCTGAGCGAGGAAGAATGCGGTGTCGCCGACGGCCCGGGGCCGGCGTGATACTGCTGCTCGACACGCACACGTTGCTGTGGTGGTTCGCCGATGACCCGGCACTGCCGGCCAACGTTGCCGCGGCAATCGACGACCCAGCCAATACCATCCTGGTCAGTGCCGCCTCGGCTTGGGAGATCTGTACCAAGACGCGGATCGGCAAGTTGTCGACCGGGCAAGCGCTATGCGAGGATTTCAGCGGCTATCTCGAGCGCTACTACTTCACGCCACTCGCCATCTCGGTCGAGCATGGTCGCCTCGCCGGAAGATTGCCAGGCGCCCACAAGGATCCGTTCGACCGCATGCTCGCTGCACAGGCAATCATCGAGGGCATTCCGTTGGCAACGAATGATGCCGCGCTTGAAGGATTGGGTGCTCAGGTGATCTGGGCAGCTTAAGCCCGCGCGGCGCGGCTTTGACCGCTGGCACTGCGATGCTATAGCGGCCCCAGATCGAGCCCAATTCTCACAAGGCAGCCCCCCATATGCCCAAAATCAAAGTAGCGAATCCCATCGTCGAGATGGACGGCGACGAGATGACCCGCATCATCTGGCAGTTCATCAAGGACAAGCTGATCCACCCGTACCTCGACTTGCACCTCGAGTACTACGACCTCAGCGTCCAGAAGCGCGACGAGACCAACGACCAGATCACCATCGACAGCGCCAACGCCACGAAGAAGCACGGCGTCGCCGTCAAATGCGCCACCATCACGCCGGACGAGGGCCGCGTGAAGGAGTTCGGCCTCAAGGAGATGTGGCGTTCCCCCAACGGCACGATCCGCAACATTCTCGGCGGCGTGATCTTCCGCGAGCCGATCATCTGCAGGAACATCCCGCGCCTGGTCCCCGGCTGGTCAAAGCCGATCATCATCGGCCGTCACGCCTTCGGCGATCAGTACCGCGCGACCGACTTCAAGTTCCCGACCGCAGGCACGCTCTCGATCAAGTTCGTCGGCGACGACGGCAAGATCATTGAACGTGAAGTGTTCAAGGCGCCGGGCTCTGGCGTGACCATGGCGATGTACAACCTCGACGAGTCGATCATCGAGTTCGCGCGCGCCTCGTTCAACTACGGCCTGACCAAGAACTATCCGGTCTACCTGTCGACCAAGAACACCATTCTGAAGCAGTACGACGGCCGCTTCATGGAGCTGTTCCAGCAGATCTTCGACACGGAGTTCAAGGCCGAGTTCGACAAGCGCAAGCTGACCTACGAGCACCGTCTGATCGACGACATGGTGGCTGCCGCGATGAAATGGTCCGGCGGCTACGTATGGGCGTGCAAGAACTACGACGGCGACGTGCAGTCGGACGTCGTCGCCCAGGGCTTCGGCTCGCTCGGCCTGATGACCTCCGTGCTGATGACGCCGGATGGCAAGACCGTCGAATCCGAGGCCGCCCATGGCACCGTGACGCGCCACTACCGCGAGCATCAGAAGGGCAAGGAAACCTCGACCAACTCGATGGCCTCGATCTTCGCCTGGACCCGCGGCCTGTCGCACCGCGCCAAGCTCGACAACAACGCCGACCTCGCCAAGTTCGCCGCCACGCTCGAGAAGGTGTGCGTAGATACCGTAGAGGCTGGTTTCATGACCAAGGACCTCGCCCTCCTCGTCGGACCCGATCAGAAGTGGCTTTCCACCACCGGCTTTCTCGACAAGATCGACGACAACCTGAAGAAGGCGATGGCATAGACCATTGCGAACCTGTGGCCCGTTCCCACGAACAGCAAGCGCACGAACGGACCAGACACCACCATCGGAAAGTGACGACCAAGAAAAGCCGCTGAACCCCTTCAGAGTACAGGCGATTAAGCATACCGGGTTGAAACCCTATTGCTCGGTTCGTGTTAATCACAGGTTCAGATCGCATGACGCAAAGTGCGACAACAACTGGAGGAGAATTGCAGATGCTTCGTCGACTTTCGGCCCTCGCGGCTCTTGGCCTGATCGCTTCGTTGTCGGCGGCCGCTCCGGCATCGGCACAAGGCGTGATCTCGTGCGCTGGCGAGGGCGGTTTCTGCCGCGTCCCCTATCCCACCACCGTTTTCTACGGCGCTCGCGGCCGGCTCGCGTCCCGCCAGGTGAACGGCGGCGGCATCCCCTGCAACAACAACGTATTCGGCGATCCCGCACCGGGCATCCCAAAAAGCTGCAGCTTCGCTTCTCGCGGCTACGGCGGCTACAATCAACCGCGCGGTTACGAGCGCCGCGACCGCTACTATGACGACCGCCGGTACGACGATCGCCGCTACTACGGCCCACGGGGATACTGATCCGAAAGCGATCTCGGGTTGGGTTCTACGCCGAACAGTAGAACTCAACCCGACATTTTGTCGGCGAGCCAAACCGCGATCGTTTCCCAGATCTGCTCCTCCGG
>CANJPN010000417.1 GCA_947475855.1 Bradyrhizobiaceae bacterium | reverse complement strand
TCGCGCCGCTACATGAGCCTGGAAACGATGGCCGGCTTCTGCGATGATGCCACCGTCAGGCCGCCGGCAATCCCGGCCGCCTGACAATCCGAGCCGCGGCGCTCCGGATCATGCCTGTGGGCTTACACCACGTGTTGGGGCACTACCTATCCGACCAGCGAATCGCGAAAGCGATTCCGTCTGGTCGGATGATGCATCTAGCTGTGGTTCTGCGGGCGGTTCGGCTATGAGGGGCGTCCGAATCGCACTTATGGGGTGGACAGCTTCGAATCACTCGCGATTGATGGATTGGAGCGCTGCTCCGCGCGGGCGGTGGTTCAGACACCATTCGGGCTGACCGCTTTCAAGGCCGATCGTGGTCCGCTCGTTGGCAGTCAGGCAGGATGGCGCGATGGCCTTGGCTTCTCCGATCGCTTCGACCGGCGATTCGATCAGTGGCCACGTCAGGCGATGTCCATCCTCGGTAATTCCAACGAGGGTGCGAGACGCATCGCCGAGCTGGATGTTACGCACTTGCTGCCCGGGCTCGGTCAGTGTCCGGAACAAGGTGCCGGCCTGTGCGTCGAAGATCTCGACGCGGCCTGTCCATGAAAGGGTCGTGAGCCAGCGACCATCGGGTGTGAATTTGATCGTCCGCATGGCGTCGCCTTCGCCTGGCATCGTGTGCAATTTTGCGCCGGAATTGCCATCCCAGATGTGCCGGCTGCCATCGGGCATTGCGGTCGCGATGCGCTGGCCATCGTGATTCGATGACGCGATCATGATGCCATCGGGCTGGTGGAATGCTTGAAGCAGCTTGCCGGTCGTTGCCTCCCAGAGGCGCGCAAAGCCATCCCAGGAGGTGGTCAATACACGCATGCCGTCGCCGCTGAAGCTTGCGGATGTCACGATTCCCTGATTGCCCTTCAGGACGTGGATCTCGCGGCCCGATGAGCCGTCCCAGATGCGAGCGGTCATATCGGAGGACGCGGTCACGATGCGCCGGCCATCAGGGCTGAATTCGGCTGCTACGACGTGCCAATCATGGCCGGAGAGAACAGCACGCTGGCGGCCCGTACGGGCATCCCAGATGCGCGCGGTCGAGTCCTGGCTCGCAGTGACGATCGAGGTGCCATCGGGACTGAAGGAGGACGACAGGACAGCGGCTTCGTGACCGTTTAGTCGTGCTGTCGGTCTACCTCCGGAAATGGCCCTGACCTCGACATCGAAATCCTCGTTTGGAACCAGGATGCGGCGGCAATCGCGGTCGACGGCTGCGCCGGTCAAAGTCTGTATCGGAAGTGCCTGGGTGGCGTTGCGGCGAGTGCCTGTGCTTGGCCAGATCGAAAGCTGCTCGTCCGCGGAGATGGCAATGACGGCGCGTGCGTCTTCGCAGAACATGGTGGTTCGTGCAGTCGCGCTCCTCGGTGCCAAGGCGCCGAGCAGCTCGCGGGTGGCCATGGCGCGGGCAATCAGGCTGGTTGCGAGGGAAGCGGTTTTTTCGTCGGCTGGTTGCTCAGCCAATGCCGCCTCGGCTGCTTCAATGGCAAGGAGCAACGCTGCGCGGGAGTTACCAGTTGCGAGTTGCTCGCGTGATAATTCGGCCATTCGGACCGCAGGAGACGACGGGAGGACGGGAGGCATATAGAGCGGCGGCGTCTCGTCGATGTCGCCGTGGGGGGCGAGTTGTGGCGCTTCAGCGATCTGGGTCTCGGGCGACGGCTCGGGGACGGCGCCGGCGGGCGGGGTCTGCTTGTTTTGGGGCAGCGCAGCTTTTTGGGCGCGCGATGCTTCGTACAAATCTGCCGGCTGAAGTGAGCGCTCGAGCGTGTCCCGAATAATGTCGGGAGAGAAGAACCACAGGCCCAGACCAATCACGGCGTATAGGCTCCAGAGGCTGCGGTCTGAGTTGCGCCTCCATTTCCACCTGCTCGTCCCTGCAGCAGAGGTCAGGTTTGGCCTGTCGAGCGGGCCTTTGGCACGTTGCGCAATGCTGCGGACAATGAACCGCTTCTGACTTTCAGAGAGCTTGTCGGGGCAGTCCAGAAGCCAGCTTTCGGCAGCAGATAGTGCAGGGCCGTGAAGCAGCAAAGGTGTTTTCAGGTCGCTCGGTGCGTTGGACCAAGCGCTGTAAGCCTTCGTGAATGTACGATGCCAGACGGGGAACTCGAGTTTGGCGCGCACGGTGGCGATGTTCTGTCTATTCGAACTCTCCATCGTATTCTCCTGCTGCCGGCGGTTGCGATGACGCCACGGCGGGCAACCTGGCTCCTCAATTGCTGCTGCTTCTCGGTCGGCGTCATGTGGAAAGCAGGGAGAACGCGAACACCTGTTCCCTGTCGCCAGAGGGAATCACCTTAGCGATCAGTGTGAGGCGCGAGGCTTTACCGGTCATTAATGGCCAGGGGGGCGCGTGCTGCCGTCGTCGACGCCAGCCTCGTGCACAGGCGCCAAGGTGGGGGATGCAACTATGACGCTTGATACGATGAACGCGGGGAGCTTAGCCGGGAGACGGGGGCAACTCCTGATGATGCTCGCTTGCGGCGGGCTCGCTGCATGTTCGGCTAGTCTGCCGAGTATTGTGAGCGGTCCGCCAGGAGACAGTGCGCCTTCGCTCGAAGCCCGCATCGACAAGCCGGAGGAGGTCGCAGGGAAGACTACGCCGAGCAGCAACCCGAAATCCAAAGCTATTGGTGACTTAGCCAAAGCCAGTGCGGAGAACCCCAAGGATCCGACGATTGCGATGGCTTACGTGCGCGTTCTGAAGAGTGCTGGGCAGCGTAACGAAGCCTTGGCCGTACTCGACGCGGCAAGCGATGCTAATCCCGCGGAAATGATGCTCGCTGTGGAGCAAGGGTTGCTGGCGCTGGAGCTTGGTCAATCGATCAAAGCCGAGGGGGCATTGCAAAAGGTGGCGAGCGGACCCGACCGGGATTGGCGTGTGCTGTCGGGTCTTGGCGTCGCCGCATCTTCGCAGGGCAACCAAAAGGAAGCGCAACGGCACTTCGCCAAGGCTCTCGAAATGTCGCCGAACAATCCGGCGGTGCTCAACAACATGGCGGTCAGCCTCATTCTCGACCGGAAGGTCGATCAGGCGGAGGCAGCGCTGCGCCGTGCGGCCAAGGCCGGCGCGCCGCGTCTGCAGGTGGCGCAGAACCTCGCTCTGATCAAGGCGCTCAAGAGTGAGATGGAGACGGGACAAGACAACGGTGGGGAGCAAGCACCGCAGTGAGCGCTGTTTTACGTGCATGTGCAGTTTGCGAAGGGGGGGCGGTGCAGCCGAAGTGGTCGCTGTTGCCGCGCTTCCCGTTTCACCGGCGATCAATTATTCGACCCGTTCCTGAATAAAATCCGGATCGGACAATGAATGAAGCCGAATGGCTGCGATCCGGGCAATGCGCTGTACGAGCGCCTTCCGGCGGGCGGGAGCGACCGGTTTTGGCGGCGCTTCGCGGATGAGTTCGCCCCCATAGGCGTCGGCCAGCACCAACCCGGTGTCGGGTGGTAGCAGTTCGACTGGAAATTCCGGTGCGACCGCAAACAGCAGCCGGTCACAATAGTCGTCGTACTCATGCCATTTGGAATCAGCGCGGAAGTCGGCGACGCTCGACTTTACTTCCAGGATCCAGATTTCGCTCTTTTCCGACAAGGCAATAATGTCGGCACGCCGTCCATTGGACAGAGTCAGCTCAGTCAAGGTGGCGAATCCCATTGCCAACAGCATGCGTCGCGTTCCCCGCGCAATCGCGGCTGCGGCGGGGGACTGGCGGCCGTCGTCGGTCAGCGCCGGGGACAAGGCAGGGCTGAGCGAGGAGACGTGCGAAAAGGGGCTTTTGGTCATCGAGTTGCCATGTCTCGGTCTACTTTGACGGCCAGACAAGTTTCGGGGCCGATTTCTAACGACAGTCCAGCACTTGCCGCTCTTTGTTTGGGCAAGAAGCATGCTCCTACGTGAAAGGGGGAAGGGGAACCTCTTTTGGCGACCAAAGCTCGATCCCGTGGTCTAAGCTCGGGCACGATAGCAGGAAAGGTGGATAAATGTTTTTCAAGCGGGGGAAGGACGACACGGGGGGCGAGAAGAACAGGCGGCCAGCCGAATCCACAAACGCGGCACCTGTCGATCTTGTGTCGGCAGCATCCCATACACCGCTGACCACCGAGGCATTGCGGCGCACTGTCGATCCCAAGAAGCTCGGCTTCAAGACTACGGCCGAGTTGGAGCCGATCGCCGGACTGATCGGGCAGAACCGTGCGCTAAGGGCAATCGAGTTCGGCGCAGACATGAAGTCGAACGACTTCAATATCTTCGTGCTTGGGCCGCCGGCTTCCGGCAAAGCAACTGCGACCCGCTCTTTTCTGACGGAAAAGGCGGAAGGGCTGCCCGCGCCGTTCGACTGGGTCTACATCTACAATTTCGATAATCCCAATCAGCCGCGCGCGTTGAGGGTGCCGCCAGGACGTGCGCGCATTCTCGAAAAGGGGATGGTGTCGGCGATCGACGAATTGCGTATCACCTTGCCGCAGATCTTCGAGGGCGAGGACTATCAGGCGCGCCGACGGTCGATCGAAAGCGAGACGCGGTCGACGCAGGAAGAGGCGTTCGAAGCGCTGAGCCGCAAAGCCCAGATGCAGAACATCGCGATCATGCGAACGCCGACCGGGTTCGCAATGGCGCCCATGCATGAAGGCAAGGTAGTGAAGCCCGAGGTGTTCAACGGGCTGCCAGAGGAGATGCGGAAGGCTGTCGAAACGAAGATCGAGGGGCTGCAGAAGGAGCTCGAGCGTATTCTCGAGGCGGTTCCCAAGAGCGACAAATTGCGCCGCAACCGGCTTTCCGAGCTGAACGAGGAAGTCGCGAACGTGTCGGTGATCGAGGCGCTCGACGATATCAAGGCGTTGTTCGCCGACGTCCCAGACGTGGTGAAGCACCTGGAAGCCGCGCATAAGGATCTCGTGCGCAACGTCGGTCTCTTCCTTGCGACGAACGATGAGGAAAGTCAGATCGTCAAGCAACCGGTCGATACATCGCGCGATCCGCGTTTCCGCCGCTACATGATCAATGTGATCGTCAGCAACGGCGAGGGAAAGCCGCATGCACCTGTCGTCGAAGAACTCAATCCGAACTATTCGAATCTGATCGGGCGAGTGGATCACGTCGCGCAAATGGGTGCGCTGATGACCGACTTCCTATTGATCAAGCCGGGCGCTCTGCACCGCTCCAACGGCGGTTACTTGTTGATCGACGCGCGTAAGCTCCTGATGTCGCCGTTCGCCTGGGAGGCGTTGAAGCGTGCGCTGAAGTCGCGGGAGATCCGTATCGAACAGCCGTCGGAGACGTCAGGTTTCGCCCTATCGACGCAGTCGCTCGATCCCGAGCCCATTCCGCTCGATGTCAAGGTGGTCCTGACGGGGGATCGCGAACTCTACTATCTCCTCAGTCAGAACGATCCAGACTTTCTCGGACTGTTCAAAGTCCAAGCAGACTTCGACGATACGATCGAGCGGTCCGATGCCAACTATCGCGATTATGCGCGGGTGATGGCGTCGATCATCCGCAACTACGGTCTCAAGCCGATGGAGGCTGGTGGTGTGGCGCTGATGCTGGAGGAAAGCGCACGGCTCGCAAGCGATCGCGAAAAGCTGTCGATCGAGATCGGCCGGATTTCCGACATCATCCGAGAAGCCGACTACTGGGCGGGGAAATCGGGGAATGCCGCGATCGGTCGGCGCGATATTGCGCGCGCCATCGAGGAGCAGACGCAGCGGTCGGACAGGTTGCGGGACAGGGCGCAGGAGACGATCGAGCGGGAGATTGTCTTCATTGCGACAGACGATGCCAAGGTCGGTCAGATCAACGCGCTATCCGTCATGCAACTCGGCAAC
>CANJPN010000416.1 GCA_947475855.1 Bradyrhizobiaceae bacterium | reverse complement strand
GGCGAATGCCTTGATCTGGCAGGCATCTGCGATGAGCTCGGCTATACCTCGCTCCGTACTGTCGAGCACTATTTTCACCGCTACGGCGGCCTGTCGCCTTCTCCCCTGATGTTCCTGGCCGCCGCCGCCATGCGCAGCAAGAAAGCCCGGCTGATCAGCGGCGCCTGCCTCCCGGCATTCAATCATCCCCTGAAGCTCGCCAGCGAGATTGGCCTCTGCGATGCGATTTCAGGCGGCCGGCTTGAAGTGGGTCTCGCGCGTGCATTCCTCCCTCTCGAGTTCGCGCGCTTCGGCGTCAGCCTGGACGACAGCCGGGCCCGCTTCGAGGAAGGTATCGCCATCATCAAGCGGCTTTTGACGGAAGAGAACGTCACCCACAAAGGCCGCTTCCACCAGTTCGAGAACGCAACCGTCTATCCCCGGCCGACACAGCGCCCGCATCCGCCGATCTGGGTCGCCGCCATTGCCACACCGGAAAGCTTCGTCAATGCCGGCAGGAACGGCTACGGCGTGATGGCCATCCCGATGACCGGTGGCAAGATGAACGAGCTGCTCGGCATCTATCGTGATGCCTGGCGTTCGGCCGGCCACCCAGGCAACGGCCGCGTCATGCTGGCGTTCCACATGTACTGTTCCGAATCCGACGCGAAAGCGCGCGAGGATAGCGAGTCCGATCTGAACTACTACTTGTCCTCCGTGGTCGAAGCTGCCAGCGACTGGACCGGCGGCGCCTCCACCAAGGACTACCCGGGCTACGACAAGATGATCGCGGAATTCGCCAAGGAGACGTGGGCGACCCAAGTCGACAAGGGCGTAGCGTGGATCGGCACGCCCAAGCGCCTCGTCGACATGATCCGAGGCTACGCAGCCGAAGTCGGCGGCTGGGAAATCGCCTCCATGCAGGTCAATTTCGGCGTCATGCCGAAAGCAAAAGCCGAAGCGTCCCTGCGCCTTTTCTCGAAGGAAGTAATGTCGAAACTCGCATAGCATTTCGGAGACGGGATCAAGGGAATGCTCATGTTCATTGCGACGCGCTTCGGATTCCTGATTGCTGCGTTCATCGCTTCGATAGTCCTTGGATGCGCAGGCTCGGCGCAGTCCCAGGACGCAGCCGCCTTCTACAAGGGCAAGACGGTCAAATTCGTTGTCGGATTCGGCACCGGCGGCGGTTTCGACGCCTATGCCCGCATGATCGCCCCACCATTGGGCAAGGCGCTCGACGCCAGTGTCGTCGTCGAAAACCAGCCTGGCGCGGGGGGCATCATCGCCCTGAATCGCATCTCCGCATCGCCCCCCGACGGCCTGAACCTGATGATCGTCGACGGCACCCCGGCGGCCCTCGGCCAGCTCCTCGGCCAGGAGAACGTGCGCTACGACCTCACCAAGCTCGATCACCTCGGCATGATCTCCGCGACCCGCTTCGTCTGGCTGGTCGCAGTCAATTCGCCGACGAAGACGCTCGCCGATGTCCTGAAGCCGGGGACCAAGGTACTTTGGGGTTCCGCCGGCCCGACGGATGGCCCCACCGGAAGCGCGGCGTTCAGTTGCGAGGCGCTCGGCATCTCTTGTCGCGTCATCCTCGGCTACAAGGGGTCGAGCGACATGATCCTCGCCATGCAGCGCGGCGAGGTCGACGCGAACTATCTTTCCGACAGCAGCGCCTTCTCGCTCGAGAAGTCGAACCAGGCGCGCGCTATCACCACCGCATCGCGGACACGCTCACCGCTGCTGCCCAACGTGCCGACCATCTTCGAAAGCGCCACGCTGAACGCAGACCAGCAGCATCTGCTGGATTACCGTGCCAACCTCAACGACCTCGGCCGCATCCTCGTTACGTCGCCCGGCACCGAACCCCAACGCCTCGCCTTCTTGCGCGCCGCGATCAAGAAGGTTTTGACCGAGCCCGAATTGATCGCCGAAGGCTCACGCACCGGCCGCATTGTCGAATTCCAGGAACCAACTGCCGCACTCGGCAAAGCCAGAAGCGTCCTCGAAGGCATCAGCACGGAGGAAAAAGAACGCGTCCGCAATATCGCGCTCAAGAAATATCTGGAGTGATCCCGAAGCCGTAGATCGGGCTGGCGGCGCGATGTGCGGCTCGCCCGCCAAATGGAGGCGACATGCAGCGCCGCAAACTCGGAAGAACCGGCCTCGACGTATCGGTCCTTGGATTCGGTTGCGGCACCGTAGGCGGCCTGATGACCGAAGGCACGCACGCCGATCAGGAGCGCGCTGTCGCTCGCGCCATCGATCTTGGCATCAACTACTTTGACACTGCCCAGCAATACGGCGACGGCACCTCCGAAACGAACCTGGGCCGCGTGCTCGCCAAGTTGAAACCGGCGGTCCTCGTCGCCACCAAGGTCAAGGTGCCGAACGTCGAACCAGTCGGAATTGGCGATGCGATCACAAGCGCCATCGAAGCAAGCCTCCGGCGGCTCGGCCGCGACCACGTCGATCTGTTCCAGCTCCACAACGCGATCACCGAAGAACCGAAACCGAGTTGCCTCACCCCGGCGCTCGTCGTCGATGAAGTTATCCCCGCGATGCAACGGCTGATCGCAGCTGGCAAGACCCGGTACTTCGGCATGACTGGCCTGGGCGATACCGGCGCCATGATGAAGTTGATCGACATCCGCTCGTTCTACACCGCGCAGATCCCCTTGAACCTGCTGAATCCCAGCCCCGCCTGGCCGATCCCTGCCAACTTTCCCGCGCAGGACTATCGCGGCATGCTCGGCCGCATGTCGGCCGCGGGCATGGGCGGCGTCGGCATTCGCGTCGTCGCCGGCGGCGCGTTGTCCACCGACACGCCGCACCTGCTTGCCAAAACCGGCGTCGGCCCCATGGGCACGGGCTCGAGCTTCGCGAACGACGAAGCACGCGCTGCGAGGTTCTCCCCCCTCGTCGAGGACGGCCATGCTGAAAGCCTCGCGGCGCTGGCGATCCGTTACGCGATGTCGAGCCCCGCCATCTCGACCGTGCTGCTGGGTCTCTCCGACCCATCGCAGCTCGACCCTGCCATCCGGGCAGCATCGGCCGGCCCACTCTCACCCGCTGCCATGTCCCACGTCGCCGAGGTACAGAGCGGCTTCGCGGGTGAGAAAAGATAGCGATGGTTCGGACGGACGTGGCGTCTCACGCCCCGCCCCACACCTCGCGCGCCGTCTCGACGACGAGTGCGAGCTTCGCCTTCTGGATGTCTGGCGTCATTGTCTCGCCGCCGATGCCCGATGAGAAGCCGCACTGCGGCGACAGCGCAAGCTGCTCCAGCGGAGCGTACTTTGCAGCCTGATCGATGCGCCGCTTCAGCTCGTCCTTCGTCTCCATCGCCGCACTCTTCGTCGTCACGAGACCAAGCACGGCGACCTTGCCCTTCGGCAGGAAGCGCAGCGGCTCGAAGCCACCCGCGCGATCCGAATCGTACTCGAGGAAATAGCCGTCGATGTTCATTTCGTTGAACAGCACCTCGGCCACCGGTTCGTAGCCGCCTTCCGCCACCCAGCTGCCGGCGAAGTTGCCCCGGCACAGATGCATGCACGCCGCCATGTCTTTCGGCTTCTTCGCGATCGAGTCGTTGATCAGCTTTGCATACGTCTTCGGCAATTGCGCCGGGTCCTCACCAAGCGCCGACACGTGCTTCCTGAGTTCGGGATCGCACAGATATGCGAGGTTCACTTCGTCGATCTGGATATACCGGCAGCCCGCCGCCGCAAGATCGGCGATCTCTTCCTGATAGATGCGCGCAAGGTCGGTGTAGAAGCTGCCCATCTCCGGATAGGCCTTCTGATCGATCATCTCGCGCCCGCCGCGGAAGTGAACCACCGTCGGCGAGGGAAATGTCACCTTTGGCGTCGCCTTGGCGATCGAATGCAGGAATTTGTAGTCCTCGACGAACATGCCACCAGAAGGGCGCGCCAGTTTTCCCGCTACCCGCATCGTCGGCGGCGCATGCTCCCGCACGCCTGTTGCCGAATGGAACTTGACCGGCACCTTCGAAGGCGCATCGACGATGTTCTCGATCTTGAGCAGGAAATCGCGCTGCCAACTCGTGCGATTATATTCGCCGTCGGTCACGACTTTGAGGCCCAGCCCCTCCTGCATCGCCACGACGTCGCGGATAGCAGCCTGCTGGATCTGCACCAGCTCGACCCTGGCTTCGGGCGTCAGCTTTGCTGATACCGGCTTATCCCTGGCCACGCCTCGCGCCTTCGCAAGGTTCTCCGGACGGATAAGGCTGCCGACATGGTCGGCGCGGAACGGCGGTTTCGTCCGCTCGGTCATTGCGAAGTTCTCCTGATGGATTCAGCGGCCGCGCACCGGCTCCCGGCAGCGACCCCAAAGTTTAAAACAGATGAGTGCGAGAGCCCCTCGTCGAACGAAAGCCCAGCACGAACCTTCGCATCTATGGCACAGTCGCCG
The DNA here is from genome assembly GCA_947475855.1 of Bradyrhizobiaceae bacterium. Taxonomy (GTDB): domain Bacteria; phylum Pseudomonadota; class Alphaproteobacteria; order Rhizobiales; family Hyphomicrobiaceae; genus CAMDPA01. The sequence continues at coordinate 1,441 of CANJPN010000416.1, read as the reverse complement.
CATGGAATGCATCCCATCGAATTTCCCTGCCGCTGCCTCTGTCGCCCGGACCCGCCAACCCGAAGTAACCATTCGTCAACCATGTTTCCGTCACAGTGTCGGCCAAACTGTAAGCCACTCATCGCCTCGCAGAGTTCACAAGATCCAGCTTGCGGCGCATTTTCGCCTTGCGCGGCAAACCGGAAGTAGCCCGGAATAAGTATCCCGGAAAAAAGGGGCGCGTTGTGCTCGTGCGTCGTCTGCTCGTCCTGGCCTTAGCCACGCTGATCGTCTCGATGACGGCTGGCCGAAATTCCGCTTCGGCCGATCCCCGCCTGACGGCAAAGCTGAACGACGAGCAAGTCCAGATCTATCGCACTTGGAAAGAAGCCCGCGCTGTCTACGACAGCCAGCACGACGCCTATTGGAATGCGATTGCCGCCCGCCGCGCCGAGCGCCGGCGCAAGCATTCGGCGGGAGAGCGATTCACCCCTGCCGACTTCGTGATGCAGCAGCCGCCAAAATATGCGGGCCCGCCCCTGCGCGCCGACATTGCCAAGCTGATGGCCGAACTTGTCCCTCCATCCCCAGATAGCGAGATCACGACGCTGCCTGAGATGCTGGCCGCCGCCAAGCAGCACTACCGTTTCGCGCCGACTGTAGTTCCGGAGCGCGAGTTCAAGCGGCGCTATGCCCTGGAAGCCCTCGCCGTGGGCCTCACCAAGGACGAGGTGACGCGCATCTACGCCTTCGAGACAGGCGGCCGAGGCACCTTCGACATGCAGGCCGGCATCAATCCGGATACCAGGCAAGGCCGTGCCATTTCGACGGCAATGGGCTACGCCCAACTGCTGGCGGCGAACTCGATTAGCGAGTTGGCACAATACGGCGAGGGTTTCGTCTCGCGGCTGAGCATGCTTGCCGTACGCAACAATACTTCGCCTGAAACCGCGCGCGAATTGACCGCCAAGATCGATTCACTGCGCGCCATGCTCCGCACCGCCCGCTCCGTGCCCCGCGAATGGTCCCGCCACGTCGAGATGGCGCGATCCGCACCCGGCTATGGCATCCATGTCCTGAACTTGGATGGAGACATTGGCCCTTGGCTGCAGGTCATCAAGTTGCGCGGCATCAAGGACACGGCCACGCAAGCAGGCCGTGGTGACCTCTCACCAGCCGAGCTGGAACTGATGAACCTCGCCGGACCACGCACCGGTCTCGAGATGATGGAACCAGCGGGACGCATGGCGGCCACCGCCAACTTCTTTACGCGCGCAGCCTACTATCGCAACACCATCGTGCGCGAGAAGTCGGCCGCGGAATTGCTTGCAGCCATCGACCAGCGCATGAACGAGAACATGACGAGGCCGGGCTCTGTCGAATTCGCGACGGTGTTCGACGAGATCATCGGCAAGTCGAAGCCGATTGCCGAGGGCAATCGCCAGAACCTGATGCCGGTCGC
>CANJPN010000415.1 GCA_947475855.1 Bradyrhizobiaceae bacterium | reverse complement strand
TCTTGGCGACGAGATCGCGGACCTGTTCGGACTCCCTCACGATGCGCTTGCCGAGTTCCTCCGGCGTTCCCGCGACGATTTCGAAACCGACCTTCTGCGCTTGCGCTCGCGCATCCGGCGCGTTCATGGAGGCCTGCGTCTCACTGACGAGCCGTGCCAGTATTTCCGGTGGCGTTCGAGCCGGAGCGAGCAATGCGCTGAACGTGTCGGCGACGAACTCGGGAAACCCTTGTTCGATCAGGTTGGGTATATCCGGCAGCGAGAACCAGCGTTTGGCCGAAGTGACCGCGAGCGCGGTGAGTTGGCCATCCCTGATCAGACCTTCGGCAGCGACCAGCGAAGTCGCCCCCAGATGGACCGAGTTGTCGAGAACGGCGAGCGTCGCGGGACCCGCGCCCCGAAACGGGACGTGCGCCATGTCGATATTGGCCACCAGCTTGAGCTGCGCACCGGCGAGATGCGCTTTGGTCCCGACGCCGGGACTCGAGAAGTTGAAGGTGGCCGGTGCTGCGTTGGCGCGGGACCGGAGGTCGGCGATGGTCTTCATTCCCGTCCGGGGATGGACGACGAAGACGTTGGTTGTCGTGACCAGTTCGCTGATCGGGGCAAAGTCCTTGATCGGATCATAACCAATGTTGCGCGACAGCGCGGGGTTCACGGCGATGGCGGTCGAAGCCAGCAGCAGCGTGTAGCCGTCGGGGGCAGCACGCGCGACGGACTGCATCCCGATGTTCCCGCCAGCGCCGCCGCGGTTTTCGACGATCACGGACTGCCCCATCGATCGCTGGAACGCGACGGAGACGATCCGCGCGATAGCGTCCGTCGGCCCGCCCGGCGCGAACGGCACGATCAGCGTGATCGCCCGTTCGGGATAGCTGGCAGATGCGACACCGGGAAACTGCGTCCACAGCACGGCGATGGCGGCGGCGCGTAGAATGATCTTTGACATCGGCTCGGTTCCGCATTTGGGGGCGATTGAACAGCACTAGCGGCACGCAGAACGCGAGTTTACAGCCAACGCGCGCCGAACGGAAATTCGACCGTAACAATTCCACACCGGCCCGGACGCCTGTCGGATCGATGGCCTCGCTCTTCCGACGAACGTGCTACGCGCAAGCAATTCGAACTAAAGCGGTATCACCAGCAGCGTGTCGACGCGATTGCTGTCGCAGACGACGAGGCGGTTCTCGATCAGCGCCTTGCCGCCACCGACGCGATAAGTGTCGAGATACTTACCCGTCGCGAACACGGCAGTTTCCCCGGTGCGCATGATGCGGGCTACGATGAACGCGGTCTCGCTCTCCACGCGGTCGCCGTTCTCGGACAAGATGCACGGCGCGCCGAGGATGTGGCGATAGCTGTGGCGCTCGAAGATGTTGGCCTCGCGCAGGGCTGAAATGCGGTCCGTCAGCATGCCTTTCGACGCGCAGAACACGACGCCGCCTTCCAAGCCGTCGGCGTGGCTCTGTGCGCTGGTGATCCGATAGGTGCAGGCGTCAATGAAGAAGTCCGGCCATGCTTCCAGCTTGTCGTTGTCGATGGTGCGCGCGTATTCGGCCTGGGTCTGACTGATGAGGCGATAGACGTCCGTCATGGTGCTTTATTCCCTCTGTTGGGGTATCAGACCCGGAGGGTCTGACACCCCTGTGCTAAAGCCCCATCGTGCTGCGATATTGCTTCCAGAAGCCGCGGATCGAGGCTTCGCTGACGCGACTTTCGCTCGAGACGGCCTCGTGCCCGCCCATCTCGAGCACGGCGTTGGCGTCCGGCACGCTCTTGACGCCGCGCTGCACGAAGCCGCCGACGCAGCCATCCTCCATCGAGATGAAGCCGGCTGGACCGATCAGGTTCGCCTGCTTGAGGCGCACCATGCGTTGTTCCGGCGTGTCGCTGTCGAAGCCGATGATGGTCCAGTTCAGATCGGTCTCGTCGGGTTTGCGGGGCACCACGCGGCGCACGGCGATGGAGTTCTGGATCTGCTGCAGCACGAACGTCGGGAACACCGAGAGGATCTGCAGCGTGATGCCGTCGTCCCATTCGTGAAAGCCTGCGAGCAGGCTCGGATCCGCGAGTTTGTATTTGCTGTCGGAGCGCAATTGCTGTGCGGCGTAGTCCTTGTTGATGGCAGCCTTCGTATCGAGTTGATTGTAGCTGATGTGGCTGCCGCCGGCCTCGCTCACCACGATGCCACCCTTGTAGGAGAGCTGGTTCAATTGGAACGTCGTGAAGAACAGATGCAGGATCGAGGCGTGATAGCTGTCCTTCACGTTCTCGATGTAGAGCTTCCAGTTGTTGGGCAGCACCTGCGTCACGCGGTTGAGAACGACCGGCCTCTTGCCTGCGAGCACGCGCGCGATCCGCGGCACGATCTCCGGTCCGATGTAGTCGGTCAGCGGTGGCGTGGCGTCGCTGAGCGTGCCGAACACGAGACCGTGTAGCGCCTCCAGGCGCACCTGACGTGGATGGTGGTCGTCCAGTTTGAAGGCCTTGGGCATTCCGCCCTGGCCCTTCACACCGTTCTTGAAGGCGATGCCGGTGAGTTTGCCGGCGAGGTCATAGCTCCAGCCGTGATAGACGCACTGGAAGTCGCGCTGGCCCTTGCCGTGCTCTTCCAGGCAGATCAGCGCGCCGCGATGCGAGCAGCGGTTTTCGAAGGCGTTGATCTTGCCCGTTCCGTCGCGCACGACAATGACCGGAGTGTCGCCGATCGAGGTGGCGCGAAAGTCGCCGGGATTTGGAACTTCGGCGTCGAGGCAGAGGTAGCTCCAGTTCGGTCCTTGGAATATCCGCTGTTGCTCGGCGGCGTAGACATCCTCGCGCTGGAACACCCAGTATGGGACACGCGTCAAACCGCCGGCCGGCCAAGGGCCGATCTCGGCCGCTGCAAGTCCATCCATTGAGTTATCCTGGGCCATGTCTCCCTCGCATGTTCGCAAGCCCAAGCGGCGACTCGAGGAGCTGCCGGGACATTTATCTTCGATATCTAAGACGGAAGCAGGTCGCCTTGCGGCTTGTCAAGACGAGTAGGCTTGTGGGTGCCCCGGGCCTGCTTCGTAACTTCCGCCCCACTCACTCCAGGCTCGGCTTGTTGTTTACGACACCGGCAAGTCGCAGGCCGAACATGGCAAGAAGCAATGCAATGCTCAGCCGGAACGCATGCGGTGCGCGGTCAAGAACGTAGTCGACATTGAGCGCTGCCTCTTCCGACGGGGTAAGAACGTCGGGAGTGAGAACGATCAAACGACAGTGTGTCCAGGGTTGGCAATGCTGCTGGAAGCTCGGCGCAGCCGCACCCTGCTCGTTGCTGATCGCGACCAAGGCGGAGCCTGGCTGCGCCGCCGGTGTGCGGTCGAGGTAAAGCACCTGCGCATATGCTGGCCACGGGTTTCGCTGCGCATCGGGCCGCAGACCGGCAATCGTCCCTTCATCGAGCCGATAACCGGTGACCCGCCTGACCTGGCCGGTGTCGTCCTGCCATTCGAGATCGACGAGCGTGTGAGCAACCTGCACGGGTTCGCCGCGGCGCTTGCCGAGCAGTACGACCTTCTCGCGCGGCGCCGTAACGATGGCCTGCGCAGGGCGGCCGCGATTGACGAGCAGATAGGGATCGCGCTCCCGTGCCTCGCGCGCCTGCTCTGCGAGCACTCCCGATACCGCCGCCACGAGCACCAGCACCCATTCGATCCGCCACCGGAATGGTGAGATGCGCGCCAGTCGTTCGGGAATGCTCATATGTCGGAGCTAGCGCTCCTGTTTCCAGGGGATGACGCGGCGTTGGACTTCCTCGAAGATCACCGACGAGATGAGACCCAGCAGGCCGATGGTGACGATGCCGGCGAACATGATGTCGACCTGCAGGAGTTCCCACGAGTTCCAGATCATGTAGCCGATGCCGGTTTTGGTCGCCACGAACTCCGACGCGACCAGCACGATGAACGCGACGGCCAGGGCGATCTTGAGACCGGCGAAGATCGTCGGCAGCGCACCCGGCAGGATGACCCGGCGGAACAGCACCCACTGTGACGCGCCATAGTTCTTGGCCACGTCCCAGTAGATCTTGTCGATGTTCGACGCGCCCGTGTACGTGTTCACGCACACCGGGAAGAATACCGCGATCGCGACCAGCGCGATCTTCGAGGCGTCGCCGAACCCGAACGCGAGCAGCAAAAGCGGCATCAGCGCGACCTTCGGGATCGGGAACAGGCAAGCGATCAGCGGATCGAAGAAGATCCGCACGGGCTTGGCCATTGCCATCAGCAGCCCGATCGTGATGCCGGGAATGGCGCCGAGGAGATAGCCGCTCAGCACGCGATAGAGCGTGACGAGCGTGTGCTGGATCAACTCGCCCGATGCGGTCACTTGCCAGAACTGCACGGCGATGTCGGACGGCGCCGGAATGAACCGCCGGTCGCCGATGCCGAAGTGCAGCAGCCCCTCCCACAGGGCGAGCAGCCCGATGGGCGACAGAAGGTAGAGGAATTTTTCGCTCGTGGGCGATGTCATCAGGGTTCACCCGTAGGGCGGGCTGACGAAGGGAGCCCGATATCGAATGTGGATCGTAACGTGTGCCGGGCTTCGCTATGCTCTACCCGTCCTCCTCACTTGAAATCGCACGCTGGCCAATCCATGAAATGCACATGGAGACCATTCCGACCAGTAAGGCCGAGCGTGAGCTGGAGGGCCTCGTCCAGCGAGCGACGGCTGGTGAATCTATCGTCATCGAGGCCCCTTCGGGTGACCGCGTACGATTGCAGCCTGTGTCGAAGCCGACAGCCACCGAGCGCGTCCCCGGACTACTGAAGGACAAGTTCGAGATCCCAGCGCGCCTGTTCGAGCCGATGGATGATGATGAGCTGAAGCTCTGGTACGGCGAGGACGAGTGAGGCTTTTGCTCGACACGCACGTTCTCGCGTGGTGGCCCAAGGATGCGCCGCAATTGGCGGCACAGCATCGAGACCTGATCAAGGCGCTCGAAAATGAGGTGTTGGTCAGCGCGGTCTCATGCTGGGAGATCGCAATCAAGGTTCGTACCGGCAAGTGGCCGAAAGCTGCTGGATTGGTCCCGGGATTAGCGAACGCGCTGACAGCGACCAGCATGACGTTGCTGCCGATTTCGGGTGCACATGCCGAACGTGCCGGACTGCTACCGCATACCCACAAAGATCCGTTCGATCGATTGCTCGCGGCGCAGGCCCTGGAAGATGACCTCACGCTCGCAACCGTTGATCCGGTGTTTCGCACCATCCCTGGGCTTTCCATTGTTTGAGTCGTCCATCGCAGCCACCCGTCGAGGTGGAACTGTTGCGTTTCGCAAAAGGCTAGGCGTGACCTAAGTTCCTTCCGTCGCCCGCGCGCGGTTCACTTCCTCTTCGAGCACCCGCCAGATCGCCAGTTTCATTTCGTTGAACTGGGTGCTCGTCGAAAGCTTCATGATATCGCGCGGGTGCTGGAAGGGAACATCGATGATTTCTTTGAAACGGCCTGGCTGCGCCGTCATGATCACGCAGCGATCGCCCAGCAGCAGCGCCTCGTCGATCGAGTGCGTGATGTAGACGACGGTCTTGCCGGTCTCCTCCCAGATCCGAACGAGCTCGGCCTGCAGGATCGTGCGGTTCTGCGCGTCGAGTGCGGCGAACGGCTCGTCCATCAGCAGCATGGCGGGATCGGTGACGAACGCCCGCGCGATCGCGCCGCGCTGGCGCATACCGCCCGACAGCTGATGCGGATAGTGCTTGCGGAACTTGGTTAGGCCGACGAGGCGCAGCGCGCCGTCGACCCGCTCGGCCTGCTCTTTCCGGGGCACGCCCCGTGTCATCAGACCGAACGCGACGTTGTCTTCCACCGTCATCCACGGGAACAGGCCGCTCTCCTGGAACACCATC
>CANJPN010000414.1 GCA_947475855.1 Bradyrhizobiaceae bacterium | reverse complement strand
TCTCGTCGGCGGGCAGTGTGGGGCCTGCGCGTTGAAGCTCTATCCGCAAGCGCCCGTGTGTCCCGCATGCTGGTCGAAGGATGTGGCGCCCGCGCGCTTGTCTCGCCGTGGCACGCTGTACACTTACACAGTCGTGTACGCTGGAAGGTCCGGCTGGCAGACGCCCTACGCCCTCGGTTACGTAGACCTTGATGACGGCGTACGCGTATGCGCGCCCCTTGATTTCGCGGACGGTGAGACGCCGAAAATCGGTGGTGTCGTCGAGTTGACGGCCGGTCCTTTGCGCACGGACGAAAAAGGTGTGACGCACCTCAGCCATCGGTTTCGGCAAGTTGCTCAAGGAGTGATCGCATGAGCCGGGTTGCGATCATCGGGGCTGCGATGTGCCGCTTCGGAAAGCACACCAAGACGTCCGTTCAGGATCTCGGTTGGCCCGTCGTGATGGATGCTGTCCGCGATTCCGGAATAGAGCATTCGGCAATCCAGGCGGCTTATTGCGGAAGCGCGTTTTCAGGCCGGTTGGTCGGACAGAGGGTCTTGCGGCCGTTGGGAATGCTGGGGATTCCCGTCGTTAATTGTGAAAACGCGTGCTCGAGCGGAGGCTCGGCATTTTTGGAGGCATTTCATGCTGTCAAAGCTGGACGTTACGACGTCGCACTCGTGATTGGCATCGACAAGTTGACCGCGCTGGGCGGCGGTGTTCTCCCGGGACAGGCCGAGGATTGGGAAGTCGCCGTAGGTCTCAGCATGCCCGCGCTCTACGCTATGCGCGCGCGCCGCTACATGCACGATCACGATGTAAGTCTGGCGCAATTGTCCGAGGTGGCGGTGAAGGCGCACCGCCATGGCGCCAGGAATCCACTCGCACAGTTCCAGAACGAACTGACTGTCGAAGATGTCATGAAGGCGAAGCCGATCGCGGACCCCTTCACATTGCCCCATTGTTGCCCGACGGGAGATGGCGCGGGTGCGGTCGTCCTGGCCTCGGAAAGTTTTGTCCGCAAGCAGGGGGCAAATCCGGTGTGGATTGCTACGTCGCATCTGACATCCGGGCGATACATGACGGGCTTCCGCGATATGTCGTCGCCGGAAATCACGGTGCGGGGCGCAAAAGAGACCTACGATGAGGCGGGCATCGGACCCGATGAGATCGACGTCGCCGAAGTGCACGACGCCTTCTCGATCGCTGAATTGCTCTACTATGAGGCGCTTGGGTTCTGCGAGCGTGGAGAGGCTATCGGCCTGCTGCAGTCGGGCGCCACGTCGGTTGGTGGCCGGATTCCCGTCAATCCGAGTGGTGGCCTGTTGTGCAAGGGGCATCCGGTTGGCGCGACCGGAATTGCCCAAGTGGTCGAGATTGTCTGGCAACTGAGGGGCCAGGCGGGAGCACGACAAGTCGAGGCGGCTAAGGTCGGACTGACGCATTGCACCGGCGGCGGCATCGCCGGCCTCGATCATGCGGCGTGCTCGATCAACATTCTCACGCTCTGAGGACGGCCAATGACAATACCGGCGACAGCATTGGACGTGTTTGTCGGAGGCACGCGATCAGCGGAGATGGAGCGGAGGCTGACACTTTCGGCGGACGTGTCGGGCTTGCCAAAAAGTCAAGACTGACCCGTGGTGCAACAGCGATAGTCTTGCCAATTGTTGACTGCTGAATTGGAAATAATGTTCAATTCGAATTGAAATTCGAGTTGGCGCCGGCGTAGATCCTCATCGGTTCGGACTGATGCCGGTTTTCTTTTTTTGATGGTTCAAGAAGCGTAGTGTCGACCCGATTTTTAGACCTCCTGCCCAGACGTGCCAGCGTGGTTCTCGAATCATGCCGCAAAGCTGAAGGTTTCGACAAGCTTCAGTTGCGGCTCGGAAAGATCGGGAACGCTGCAATGCCGAGCTGAAGCCTACGGCAATACCAGCCCACTCTTGCAGGGGTAAGGCATTTAATGGATTATTATGTTATTAAATTGTTCACATTTCGGCGGCGAAACAGAAATGCGGAGTTGGTACGGCGCACGAATGCGGGGGGATCGGGTCGGCAATGGGAGATGACCGCCTTGTGATTTAAGTGATTATGCAAATGAGCGAACATTAATACAGAATTTGTTTACGTATGCCTTTGATAGTCGAATTCATCAGTTCGCGTACGAGTTTTGTCTTGGTTGTGTCGCCAATGTGCGCACCAAGGCCGGGTCACTGCTCTCCAGACCAGTCAGGTTCAAGCTGTAATGTCACGCCACGATGAATTGCCGAAGCCTGGCCGCAATGATGTTGAGAGAGTGGCCGGGGGCGAGCGTCTGCTAGAGGTAAATCCCGAAACGACGCTCGTCGTGACTGGGGATCGCAGCGAAGGTCGCCAGGGCAAGACTGCTGCTGGTCCTGTAATGTCGTCGGATGTCGAGGCGATGTTCGGTCTTGGCTACGAGCGCGTGTTTTCCGATGAGGCTGCGCCCAGGAAATTGGTGATTGCACAGGCTGGTCCCGCGCAAACCTCGACTGATGCCGTGCCAGCTGATGCGCCCGGCGAAACGGACGAGCAGAATTCGATCAGCGTGCCAGGGCTTCCCGCTGCCGGCCCAAGTTTGCCGTCCGCAGGATTGCGATCGTCTGCCGGCACAGTCGCGCCGTTGGCTCCAATCGGCGACGAGACGGCGCGTTGGGGGCGCGACGACCTCAAGCATCATGAGATGGGCTCCCAGGGGGAGAGCCTGGCTACAGCCGTAGGATCAGCGATCGAGCACTTGGTTGGCCTGGCCGACGAGGAACCGGGGCGCCGCAACGGTGAGAAGCTTATTTCGAGCGAGAACCGTCGCTTCCAGGGTGAAACCAATGGCGTCGGTCAGGGAATCGATCATCTTTGGCTGCTCGGCGACGTCGAATATACGCGCGCCTCTATCGATGACCCCGACTACGAGACGTTCGAGGATCACCCGAGCAAGGCGCCCGCATTCGGTCGGCTTTCACATGACGCGCTGTCTTGGAAACTTCTCGAAGACAACAACCTGACGGGGCGGATTTTCGATCCGTCCGTAGCCGTGCTTGTGGTTTCTCAAAGGTCGATTGAAGTCGATCCGGCCAAAGGGCGGGTGATCTTCAATCCGGACGGTACGTTCAAGTTCACGCCTGCTGAGGATTTCTCCGGCATCGCCGTCATAACTTTCAAGTTCACCGATCCACGCACAGGCCTTGAGGAAAAGGGCACGATTACCGTTACCGTCGAGGCGGACGCCGATGCCCCGTCCATCTCCGGTAGTGCAGCGACGCCTGAAGATATTCGGGTCGCCACGCCGATCACCGTCACGCTCAATGATACCGATGGATCGGAAATCCTCGAGAAGGTCGTAATATCTGGCCTGCCCGCCGGAGCCGTACTCGACTGGAACACGTCGCTGCCCGGTTCGATTACGCGTGCGCCCGACGGCTCATTCGTCGTGTCCGGTTCCACAACCGAAATCCAGAATCTACTCCAATCTCTGTCCGTCACGCCGCCCAGGGATTTCCATGGCCTCATCACTCTCGATGTCGCCGCCACGACCGTCGAGGCCAACGTAGATCCGTCACTGCCGGGCTACCTTGATCGCGAAACTCTGCACTACAGCTACCGCATATCCGTTGAAGCCGTGGCTGATCCTGTCACCGCGACCGGTGACAACAAGACGACCGACGAGGACGTGGCGGTCCACTTGAACAATCTCGCTGCGACGTTCGGCGATTTGCTCGATGGTTCCGAGGTGCACACAGTCGAGATCCGGGGCGTAGATCCCGGCGCGAAGTTGCGCACTTCACTGGGCGTCGAATATCCCTACACGGTAGCCTCTGACGGCACGCGCACCTACACATTGACGCCAGCTCAGGTCGCCAACGTCTATTTTCTGCCGCCGCCCGATGCGAGTGGCGTGTTCAGCGGAATGACGATCGTCGCGATTGCGACCGAGAGATCTAACGGAGATCAGGAGATCGCTTCGGCGCCGATCCGGGTGCTTGTCAATCCTGTTGCCGATCCGCTCGACGTCACGGCTCCGTCGCAAGCGACAAACGAGGATACCCCGGTCACGTTTGGCGACGACATCACGATCGTCGTCAACGATCCGTTGACCCAGAGCATCACCTCGGTTGTCGTTTCCGGTTTTCCTGCGGGGACGACGATCACATATACGCCGGTTGGCGGGGGCGCGCCGATCACCAGCGTGACCGGCCCCGGCGGTTCAGTGACCTTTACCGGCGGTACGGAAGCCCAAATCCGGGCAGCTCTTGCCACGTTGACGCTGACGCCGCCTCCCAATACCGACCAGAACATACTGTTGTCGATCGCCGCTACGACGCAGGATCTCGGTGGCGTTACAGATACGCGCACGGTTCCCATGACCATCACGGTGGCGGCCGTGGCGGATGGTCCGTCGATTTCGGGTTCTGCTTCTGGAAATGAGGACCAGCTTATCGCGCTGCCGGTTACGGTCACGCGCTTAGACGCCGATGGCTCCGAGCAATACGACTTTGCCGAAATTCGAGTGCCCGTCGGCGTGACGCTGACCTATCCCTCGACGCTTCCCAATGGCATCACGGTCGTTGTGTCTGGGAATACCTTCACGTTCACACCTGGTGCCTCGACGACACCAGCCCAGTTCCAAAGTTTCCTTGCGACAGGCCTGCAAGTGCAGGCGCCGCCTGACAGCGACGTGAACTTCAACGTCGATGTCAGGGTTGGTACCATCGAGAGCGTTCTCTCGGGGGGCGAGGTGGCGTTGCTGCGAAAGGATCTCACCGTCGCAATTCCAGTCGTTGTGAGACCCGTCGTCGATATGCCTACCGTCACGGGTTCGAGCGCTGTCGATGAGGACACGACCGTCAACTTCGGCGCCAACATCTCGATTTCGCAGAACGACAAGACCGACGGCTCGGAAGCCATCACGCGGATCGTGCTGAGCGCCATTCCCTCCGCATCAACCGTGAACTACACCGCGTCGGGCGGCACGACCGTCGGCGTTTCCACGGTTGCCGGCGTCACGTCTTATACGATTTCCGGTGGCACCGAAGACAGCATCCGCGCAACACTTGCCACGTTCACGCTGCAGCCGCCGCTCCACAGCGACGTCAACATTCCCGTTTCGGTGGCCATCACCAAGGTGGACCGGACGACGAGCGAGGGCGAGGCTGCCGCAACCTCGACTGCGACATCGACACACGCGATTACCGTTGCAGCAGTGGCAGACGGCCCGACGATCTCGGGCTCGGCCGCAGGCAACGAGGATCAGCCAATCGCTCTGCCGATTACCGTCTCGCGGATCGATGCGGATGGTTCGGAGCAATACGATTTCGCCGAGATCACCGTTCCCACCGGCGTGACGCTCATATATCCAGCAACCCCTCCCAATGGGATCACCGTTTCCGTCTCGGGTTCGAAAGTCACATTCTCTCCTGGTGCGGCCACGACAGCGGCTCAGTTCGAGGCGTTTCTGGCAAGCGGCCTACAGGTCCGGGCACCGGCTGACAGCGACGTGAATTTCAACGTCGCCGTCAAAGTCGGCACCATCGAAAGCGTCTTGTCCGACACCGGACTGACCTTGCTGAGAGCCGACACGACAGTTCAGATTCCAGTGGCCGTAAGGCCAGTCATCGACGCGCCTACGATTACCGGCTCAAGCTCGGTGAATGAAGACGGCATCGTTGCCACATCCGATCAAACTGTGACCGCAGCCGTCAATTTTGGCGCAAACATCACGATCACGGCTCCCGACAGCAGCGATGGCTGGGCGCGTCCCAGGACGTGGTGTACGAGGCGGGGGAGGCAAGGGGCCCCGCGGCGTTGCGCGTAGGGAGGCCGTAGGCCGACCGGCGAGCAACGCCGCGGGGCGCCAAAAAAATTTCTTCCCCGCTGTCCACAGCCCCTGAGGGGGC
>CANJPN010000413.1 GCA_947475855.1 Bradyrhizobiaceae bacterium | reverse complement strand
GGACTAGGATTGACGTGGCTCATCCCTTGGGATGGCGTACAGCATTTGCAGCCACGCGAACTCGATCCCTACTACGTCGAAGTCTGTCGTCGCATTCGTTTGGTCGAGCGCGACGGCGCGCTGATGGCGCGGCGCGGCTCCAGCAAGGCGGCCCGCATTGCGTTTCCCAAAGGCTACAATGGAGTAACAGGCGATCCGTGGGCGCCACTCAATCGCGCCGATGGCGATCCCAAGTCTCTGACGGTAGACGGTGCCGGATTTCACTATCGCCGCGTGGCCGACATTCTCGATCCCGAGAGCTTTACGCCAGCACCGCTCCAAGTCGCCGTAGGAGGCGACGGCACCGCTTCGTTGGTTCTGACCCTCGCCGCAACAGCGCGAGGACAAGGCGAGACCCAGGGCCACCACGAGCGTACCATCCATGTGCCGCCCAAAGCCGTGCGCTTCTTCGGAGCTGGTGCCGGCGATGCATTGGCTCGCTTGGCCCGCGAGCGTGTCGGCCAGGCTGGCGAGATGCGCAATCGCGTGCTCAAACCGGCCTTGCTCACACTATTTCAGAACCAGCCCGAAAAACTCGACTACAAGCACGTCGCCTCGAATCGGAAGTCGGACATCTTCCTCTCAGCTCTCGATCGCGAGATCGATCACATCTTTTTTGACGATCTCTTTTTTGAGCTATCCGAGGATGATCACGACGTCCGGGATCAGATCCGGCGCGATTGGCTGCTTCGCCTGAAGGCTATTGCCCAGGCGCAACTGGCGACGGCTGAAGCGGGATCGCCGATCAGCCATGTCCGCCGATACATGAGCCGTGCCGCAGCAGAGTCGCGGCTGAGCAGCGCGTTTTTCGCCGCGTTCGCGCCCTATTTTCCCAAAGCCCGAGGCACTACCCCATGAGCGAGCCGATCACGGAAGCGAATGGGGTGGCCGAGGCAACGGCCAGTAGTGAGCAATGGTATCGGAAAGCGCTCATGGGCCTCGCGCGCGAGATCGCCCGCCTTGAGAAGATGGAGGCGCGCGGCGATCTGGCCGCGCTGCGCCGGATCGATCCCAATCACCCGACTGAGCCCGCGCTCTTCCGTATCATCGGGCGAGCCGCTCCGGACGAGTTGATGGCCGGTCCGGAGCGCATCCGCCGCTATGCTGCCATCATGAAATTCATGGCGCTCAAGCCGGATGCGCTCCGGCAAGGCGGTCTCGGTAAGTGCCTGCAGGACGCCGGGGTCAGCGGTCAACGGTTGTTGGCCCTGCTCAACGCGCGTGGCTCGACGCTGATCGACGTGGCGCGCCGCACAGCCCGAAGGCTTGTGCAAGCGCCGGAGGTCGCGGCGCTGCCCTACATGGAATTGGCGACGCTCATTCTGCTCGACGGCATGCCGAGCTACGAACTGGCGACCGAGCGCATACGCCTGCGGATCGCGGCCGAGTATCAGCGGGCCGCGTACGAAACCAGTACAGCTTCCGAAGACTGAGCGACGACGACGGGGATTCTAGACATGACCGCAAGCGCTGCACGTTTCCTGCAAATCCACACGCTGTCGTCCTACCCAGCCACGTTGCTCAATCGCGACGACAGCGGCTTGGCCAAACGTCTGCCGTTCGGCGACGCAACGCGGACACGCATCTCCTCGCAATGTCTCAAGCGACACTGGCGCACCGTCGAGGACCTTTGGGCTCTCAAGAACATCGGGGAGCCGATGGCCGTTCGTTCGCGAGAGGTCCCGGAGAGACGCCTTCTCGCGCCGCTCGAAGCCGAAGGGGTCGGCTCCCCCGAGGTGCGCAAGGCAGTATCCGATGCATTCGCCGTCAACCTCTATGGCAAGAATGCTGCGAAAGACAGGTCGTCGCGGCAGGCACTGTTGGTTGGTGAGCCCGAGATCGACTCGCTGCTCAGCGAAGCGCGCGCGATTGCGCTCGCCGCCAAGGATGCCAAAGCAGCCGATGCCGCCGTGACCGAGCTGTTCAAGTCGCAGAAGGCCAATCTGTCCGCGTTGCGCAAGCGCGGTGTAATGGAGGCCGGCCTCGAAGCGGCGCTGTTCGGGCGCATGGTGACATCCGATCCGGACGCGAACACCAATGCCGCGATCCACGTCGCCCACGCCTTCACGGTGCACAAGGAGGAGACAGAGAGCGATTACTTCACCGTCGTCGACGACCTCACACAGGCCGCCGGCGAGACCGGGACGGCCGGCCTGTTCGACACCGAGCTTACGGCCGGACTGTTCTACGGCTACGTCGTCATCGATGTGCCGTTGCTGGTGGCCAATGTCGGCGCCGACCCGGCGTTGGCCGGCAAGGTCGCCGAGCATCTCGTGCATCTCATCGCCACCGTATCGCCCGGCGCCAAGAAGGGATCGACTGCGCCGTACGCGTGGGCCGACCTTACCCTCGTCGAAGCTGACAACCGGCAGCCGCGCACGCTGGCCAACGCGTTCCGCAAGCCCGTCGATGCCCGCATCAATGCGGCAACCGATAGGCTCGCCGACTATGTCGGCAAGGTCGATGCTGCCTATGGCGTGAGCGCCGCTCGGCACCACACGTCGATCGATACCACCAGCATTCCCGGATCGTCGGCCGTCAACCTCGACGCATTGGCGGCGTGGGCGCGTGACACCGTTGCAGCGTGGCCTGCCACCACGAAGTCGGCGGTGTGACGCCATGCCCGATCATCTCATTCTGCAACTCGAAGCACCGCTGATGTCATTCGGCGACACAATGATCGATGCAACAGGGCCGACGCGCGATCTGCCGATCCTGTCGGCGGTCACCGGGCTCATCGCCAATGCGCTCGGCTGGCGCCGTGGCGAGCGGGAACGCCACCAGACCCTTCAGGAGCGCCTTGTCATGGGCGCCCGGCTTGACCGACCCGGCACGGAGTTGCGCGACTTCCAGACGGCACAACTCGCGAAGTCGGACGAGGGGTGGACGACGCGCGGACGCCCGGAAGGTCGAGCCGGGGGTGCGAACGCCTATAACTCGCCTCATATCAGAGAACGATTTTACCGGGCCGATGCGCTCGTTAACGTCGCCATGCGGCTGGAGCCAGCCGCCGATGCCCCCGACCTCGACGCCATCGAAGCTGCGCTGGAAATGCCGGCACGACCGCTGTTCATCGGCCGCAAGCCATGCCTGCCGTCGACGCCGATCAAGGCCGGCCGGATCGATGCTGCGACCACGCTCGACGCACTGAAGCGCTGGCCACTGGCAGAATCGTCCGGCAACGCGAAGGTGGTCAGGCTGATCATTCCCGCACGCGATATGGCTGCCCCCTACGGTTCACGCCCCATTCGCGTCGCGGACCAGCGCAACTGGATTTCCGGCGTCCATGCGGGCGAAAGCGAGCTGTGTCTCTTGCATATCGAGCGCACGCAGTTCCAGCGCCCCGAAAGCATGACGGAGGTGATTTCATGAGCAGCACGCCGCATTTCATGCTGCACCTGGAGCCCGAGCCTGCACGCGTGGCGCGCTGGAGCGCTGCCGAGGGCCTCGACCGTCCTGGCGAAGATGACGGATACGTCTGGCACGCCCTGTTGGCCGCGTCGTTCGGCGCACTGGCCCCGAAACCTTTCCGCCTCCTCCAACGACCTAACCGCCCCTCGCAGCTTCTCGGCTACACGAGCGCCGACGAGGCGAGCTTGCGCACGCACGTGTCTCAGTTCGCAGCGCCGGATGTCGTTGCTGCGCTCGGCCTCGATCGCCTCGCCGTCAAGCACATGCCGGACGCTTATCCCGTCGGCCTGGAGCTGGGCTTCGAGGTACGGGTCAGGCCGATGGTGCGACAGGATCGAGACGGCGACCGCACTCGCTCGCGCGAGCGCGACGCATTCCTGGTTGCCATCGAGAAAGCCGGGCCGCGTGGTGAGCGCAATGACCTCGTCCGCGACGATGTCTATCGCGATTGGCTTGACCAACGTCTCGCTGCTGGTGGTGCGAGCTTGGTGTCCGCGTGCGTCCTCGCGCGGAGCCGCAGCCGTGTCTCACGTCGCAATCGCGAGCGCGAACTGGTGGCAGTCGGTGGGAGCGGCGGTGGCGCACCCGATGTCGTGTTCACGGGAATGCTGAAGGTCAGCGAGCCCCAGGCGTTTCGTGAGTTGCTCACGCGCGGTATCGGTCGGCATCGCGCCTTCGGGTTCGGCATGCTCCTCCTCAAACCCGGCGGCGGAGGCTGACGCCCATGCTGATTGGCCGCCTCGGCCTCGAAAAGGCTCGCGTGCCCCACGCGGACCGCCATGGGCTGATCTGGCTCGATCGCGGCCGGCTGGAGGTCGAGGACGGATGCTTGCGGTTCGTGACGGCCGGCGGCGTACTCGCGGCGGGCGACTATCAGGTGCCGCACCAGTCGCTGTCGATCGTGCTCTTGGGCCCCGGCACGAGCGTGACACATGATGCGCTTCGCATCTTGGCGGCCCATGGGTGTGCGCTCGCCGCGATCGGCGCGGGGGGCGTGCGGTTCTACACAGCTCCACCGCTGCTCCCGGACAGCTCGGCGCTCGCCCGACGGCAAGCGGAGTTCTGGGCCGCACCGAAAGAGCGGATCGCAGTGGCTCGCCGCATGTACTCCATGCGCTTCGGCGAGGAGGTCAAGGCCCGCACCATCGACATGCTGCGCGGCATGGAAGGCGCACGCATCAAGCGCGCCTACGAGCTGACCGCCCAGCGCTTCGGCATACCGTGGCAAGGGCGGCGCTACGATCGCTCCAATCCCAACGCCACTGACATACCCAATCAAGCCATCAACCACACGGCCAGCGCAGTCGAGGCGGCCGCAGCTATCGCCGTGGCCGCGACCGCAACGATCCCGCAGCTCGGCTTTGTGCACGAGGATAGCGGGCAGTCATTCGTGCTCGACGTCGCCGATCTGGTGCGCCACGACGTGCTGCTACCGATCGCGTTCGGCGCAGCGAAACAAGTTGTAAAGAACCCGTCTGAGAATTTGGAGCGGCTCGTGCGTACCCGCGCCGCCGAAGTGTTCAATCGTGAGCAGGTGATCGCCGGACTGATCGACCGGATCAAAGAATTGTTCGATCAGCCCGCGCTTGGGCAGGCGAGTTTGCCGGCGTCGCCAATTGATGAGACGGCAGTTCCCGAGATTGGCGAGATTGAGCAGCCCGATGCTGCGGCCGGCGGTGGTGGAGGCTAACCCATGCCGCTCTGCATCGTCGTTACCCGCGACGTCGAGATGCGCTATCGCGGCTTCCTCGGCTCGGTGATGCTGGAACTGTCGCCGGGTACCTATGCGAGTCCGCGCATGAGCAAGGCCGTGCGGGAGCGCGTATGGGAAGTCGTTGGCGGTTGGCATGACACGCTTCGGCAGGGCAGCGTCCTGATGGCGTGGCGGGACAAGTCCGCACCGGGTGGCTTGCGCGTGCTGACGCTCGGCGAACCACCGAAAGACCTGGTCGAGCACGAGGGTTCGCTTTTGGTTCGCCGCCTCGTCTGCTCGACTTGAAACCCGTTCTTTGACAAGTGAAGCAAAGTCAGCCACTTACGTGGCAGGGGTTCCTCCGCCCGCGCGGAGATCGCCCCGAAATCGATCACGTTGTGCCGCGTGGCGAAAGGGTTCCTCCGCCCGCGCGGAGATCGCCCCCGCATCGCCCCAGATCACGCATCGGCCGTTGAGGTTCCTCCGCCCGCGCGGAGATCGCCCCGCGCTCATATTGGCCCATCTGTTGGCCTGGCAGGTTCCTCCGCCCGCGCGGAGATCGCCCCATGAGTTCGCCAAGGGCTCTCGTCACGATGTCGGTTCCTCCGCCCGCGCGGAGATCGCCCCGATGAGGCCGCAGCACTTCGCGCAACGATCGAGGTTCCTCCGCCCGCGCGGAGATCGCCCCCTTGGGTGCTTCGGCCTGGGGTTGCGC
Organism: Bradyrhizobiaceae bacterium; assembly: GCA_947475855.1. Taxonomy (GTDB): domain Bacteria; phylum Pseudomonadota; class Alphaproteobacteria; order Rhizobiales; family Hyphomicrobiaceae; genus CAMDPA01. Next base: position 39 of record CANJPN010000413.1, on the reverse strand, counting down.
TTGACGGTTCCTCCGCCCGCGCGGAGATCGCCCCTATCT
>CANJPN010000412.1 GCA_947475855.1 Bradyrhizobiaceae bacterium | reverse complement strand
CGGTAGCTGTCGTCGACCGGGCGCTGACGCATGTGATGGCGGGCGATGCGATCGCGCGCCAACTCGAGCGCTGCGAGCGTGACTTTGTCGACGCCGGCAACGGCAGCATCGACCTCTTCACCCGACACGCGAATCCCTTGCCGGGTAAGATCGACCTTGTCGAACTCGGCGGACAATTCGATCAAGGCCTTGTCGCCCTCGGCCTTCACGCGAGCAATTATAGCCGTCACGGCACTGTCGACGTTGGCGGAGACCTCGCGTTTGGTCGTCAGGAAGCGGGCGAAGGCGGCCTCGAAACCGGGCGCGCTGCTGTCGAGCTTCATCGGCATGAAAGTTCTGACCTTTCGAAGACTTGTTCCGGTCCGCCGGCCCGCTTCCCGTTCGTCACGAGCGGCCCCCTTCTGATCCACGATCATCCTTTCCGTGATCCGGCTTCGAGCGCGTCGACCAAACCGCGCCGAGATCGCGCAGCTCTGCTTCGATGCACTCGACTTCGAGCCGGATCGCCGCCCCGCCCGCAAAATGAAGCATCACGACGCCCGCCGGAAACGCCCCAGGTTCGAACTGGACCGCCAGCAGCGACAGCACGCGCTCCCGGGCTTTCAACTCGATACCGTGGAGCTGGGCAGCATTGACCCGCTCGAAGCGCAATGCGGTCCGTCGGCGCTGACGGCGGGCCTTGCGCTTGCCCGCCGGTAGGGCGGCAGCCCAATCGAATCGATTGAGAACGGCAGCAAACCGGTGCTCATGCGGCAGATACGTCATATCGGCGACAGTGAAGACCGCGTCCTGCAGGTGGGCTGACAGGATAGCGAGATCTTCAGCGTCCAAGGCAATCAGCTTGAGATCGGTCATCGCCGGGATCGGGGGGTCTGAGGAAAAACAGGGGCGGGCGCTTGAGGTTGCGGCGCGCCGGCACGATCCGCGTCAGCTCCTGATACCGTCCGGAAGCCACCGATGCAATGCTCGGGAACAAACGCCTAGGTCTGCCCCTGTACATTATCGGCACACCAAGATTTCCAATTTGTAATTATTTTTCCTCGGCCCGATGCACCAAGTATAGCGTAACCTTGATTGACCCGAGCCATCCCACCGATAGCACAACGACGGTATCCGGGCTGGAGTTGGCCACAATGCCGATCCAGACTACATATGCCCCGTCATCAACTGTGAAGGCTGCTAGCACCTACCAAATGGAGCCGTCGTCCGGCTCGGCTCCGGGGCAACAAGCCCTGAAGCCGGGGCTCAAATCTCCACCGACGATCCAGCACCTCTATCCGCCATGCCCCAGCGCAAGGACATCAGAATGCGCCGCCTCGCCCTCAGGTTCCATCTACAGCTTCTGGTCGCAACCCTCATGCTCGCACTCATTCAGCAGACTCAAGCCGCCAACAGCCAGGCGATGGCTAAAGCGCAGCAGTTCACCCTGCCCAACGGCCTCGTCGGCGTCGTGATCCCTGACAACCGGGCTCCCGTCGTAACTCATATGGTCTGGTACCGGATCGGGGCCGCGGACGAACCTGTCGGTAAGTCGGGTATCGCCCATTTCCTCGAACACCTGATGTTCAAGGCGACGAAGAAAATCCCGGCGGGAGAATTCTCCAAAATCGTGTCGCGGCTCGGTGGCAACGACAACGCCTTCACGAGCCATGACGCCACGGCATATTTCCAGCGTATCGCCAAGAGCCGCCTGTCGCAGGTGATGTCGATGGAGGCCGACCGTATGGTCAACCTTCAGCTTGCGGAAAAAGAAGTCCTGACCGAGCGCGATGTCATCCTCGAAGAGCGGCGCAGCCGGGTCGAGAACAGTCCGTCCGCGATCCTCGACGAGCAGATGAGTGCAGCGCTCTATCGCAATCATCACTACGGCATCCCGGTGATCGGCTGGGAGCACGAGATCGCTTCCCTGTCGCGCAAGGACGCGCTGGACTTCTACAAGGCCTACTACGCGCCCAACAATGCGATCCTGGTCGTTTCAGGCGACGTGACGGTCGAAGAGGTCAAGAAGCTCGCTGAAGAGCACTACGGCAAACTCAAGCCGAGCGCCGCGATCAAAGCCCGCGATCGGGTGAAAGAACCGCCGATGCGGACACCGCTCAAGGTGGAACTCAAGGACCAGCGCGCGGGCAAGCCGATGTGGTCGCGGCACTACTACGCGCCAAGCTACGTCACGGCGAAGCCAGGCGAGGCCGAAGCTCTGGATATCCTGATGAAGATCGTCGGCGGCGGGCCGACCAGCCGCCTCTACAAGAAGCTCGTCATGGACGCGCAAGTGGCATCCAGTGCCGGTGGCTACTACGGCGGTTCGGGCCTCGATTCGACGAAGATCGGCGTCTATGCGGTCCCCAACGACGGCGTCGAAATGGACAAGGTAGAGGCTGCCATCGACGCAGTTCTTGCCGAGGTCAAGGAGAAAGGGGTTACGCCGGGCGAGCTCGAGCGGGCCAAGGCGAACTACATCGCCGAATACGTTTACGAGAGTGATAACCAGTCGACCCTTGCACGGCGCTACGGCTGGGGCCTCGTCGTCGGCCGCACGATCCCCGACATCGATGCATGGCCCGATCGCATCTCGAAGGTCACGCCAGAGGAGGTGCAGAAAGCCGCGGCTAATTACCTCGAGCTTCGCCACTCGGTGACCGGCACACTGCTGCCCATTGCGCCAGACGCCCCCGCAGCAAAGCCCGTATCTGGCTCTCGGTCCTGAACGGCGAGATGGAACAAGACATGACAATTCCCTGCATCTCGCCTCGCTTCCTCTTATCTCCTCGGGCTCTCGCTGCCTGTTGCGCTCTGGGCCTCTCCGTTGGCCTATCGACACTTGCCGGCCCGGCCAACGCACAAACCAACCCCGGCGCGACCGTGCGGGGCGGCAAAGCCGCTGCCGCAACCGCAGCCCCCAACCGACAAGCTCCGAACCGCTTCATGAACATCCAGGAAATCAAGAGCCCGAGCGGCATAACAGCGTGGCTCGTCGAAAGCCACAACGTGCCCCTGATGGCATTGCGCTTCTCCTTCGACGGGGGCGCGGCGCAAGACCCTGCGGACAAACCCGGAATCGGGCACTTCATGACCGGCATGATGGACGAGGGCGCCGGCGATCTCGATGCTTCCGCATTCCAGGAACGCGTCGAGGAAATCGCAATGCGCATGGGATTCAACGCCACGCGAGACCATCTCTACGGGAACTTCGAAACACTGACCGTGAACCGCGACAAGGCGGTCGAACTGATGCGTTTAGCGCTGACGAAGCCCCGCTTCGAGGCCGAAGCGGTCGAACGCGTCAAGAAACAGATCTCGTCGCAGCTCGCCTTCCAGAACAAGGATCCAGAGCGAGTTGCCGGCAAGGCCTGGAACAAGCTGGCTTTCGGCGATCATCCCTATGGCCGCCCGGTCGACGGCACACCCGAGACGGTGCTCGCGATCACACCCGACGATGTGCGTAGCTATCACCGCCGGGTGTTCGCGCGCGACACGCTGAAGATCGTGGCAGTGGGCGACATCGACGCAAAGGCGCTGGGTGAATTGATCGACAAGCTGTTCGCGGACCTTCCCGCCAAGGCTCAACTGACGCCCGTTCCGGCCATAAAGTTGAAAGCCGGCGGCGCAATCGAGGTCCTGGAGATGCCAGTGCCGCAGTCCGCTGCACGGTTCGGCTTCGGCGCCATGGGGCGCAAGCATCCCGACTTCATGGCGGCCACCGTCGTGAACCAGATTCTCGGCGGCGGCGGCTTTGCATCGCGCCTCATGGAAGAGGTACGCGAGAAGCGCGGCCTCGCTTATGGGGTATGGAGCTTTGTCGCACCAATGGCGCAATCAGCAGCCTTCAGCGGCGGCGTTGCCACTAAAAATTCCGAGATGGTGAAATCGCTCGACGTGATCAAGGCCGAGATATCGCGAATGGCAAAGGACGGTCCCACACAGAAGGAACTCGATAACGCCAAGAGCTACCTTGTCGGCTCCTATCCGCTGCGTTTCGACACCAACGCGAAGATCGCCAACGAAATGCTGGGACTGATGGTCGAGGATCTCGGTATCGACTACATCAACAAACGCAACCCGGAGATCGAGGCGGTTACGCTGGCGGACGCCAAGCGCGTCGCGGCAGGGCTGCTCAAAGTCGACGATCTCATCGTTACCGTCGTCGGCAAGCCTGAAGGGCTCAAAGCGACGATGACGCCCTGAGGCTTGCGCACCAAGCCCAGCCCGAACTCTATTGAACGTCGAATGGCCCGGTCATCCCGGGCCATTTTGACGTTCGGACGTTGCATACCGACCAAGATGCGACCTGATTACCCTGGTGTCTTCGCTGACAACCACTCCGGTCAGAATGCCGGGAATTCGTAGGGTGCGGTAGCGAAGCGTACCGTAGCGCCGCACAACGGTGCGGTGCGCGCTATCTTTCTGGTTGCTCCGGCATATACGCCGACGCAACGCGCGCTACCGCACCCCACGGATGTTCGCCGGCGGAGGCATCGGGGTAATCAAGAGATGCGATGGCCTCAAAGACCCTTCGCGCCGCGGGCCATGGCAGCGATACCAGTCCGGCTGACTTCGACCAGACCCAGCTCGGTCATGATCTTGATGAAGCGCTCGATCTCGGGGCTCCCTCCCGTCACCTGAAAAACGAAGTGCTCCGTCGAAGCGTCGATCACCTTCGCGCCGTAGATCTCGGCTAGGCGCAGCGACTCGATGCGCTTCTCGCCCTTTCCCGCCACCTTGATCAGCGCCAACTCGCATTCCAGCGTCTCCCCCAGCAGCGTGAGGTCGGCGACGCGATGCACCGGCACCATCCGCTCGAGCTGATGCTTGATCTGCTCGATCACGGCTGGCGTACCGCGAGTCATTATTGTAATGCGCGAAACGTGCTTTTCGTGCTCGGTCTCGGTCACCGTGAGACTGTCGATGTTGTAGCCACGGCCCGAGAAAAGACCGATGACGCGTGCAAGCACGCCCGGTTCGTTGTCGACGAGCACCGACAGCGTGCGCGAAACGACGTCCTGCTTGATGCCGGGATCGGGATAGTGGGATTGCTTCTGCGTCTGGGGCATGTGCGGTTCTCTTTTTCGTAGGTTGGGTTAGCACGGGAGCGCGTAACCCAAAATTTCGCAGCGCAAGATCTCGTTGGGTTACGCGGCGCTTCGCACCCCTAACCCAACCTATGATTCAGCGTGGATGGACCTCCACCGCCGTGTGGCCATCCTCGTACTCGGCAATATCCCAATCGCGCGGCTCGGCGAGCGCGCCGGTTTTCCAATCGCGGAACGCAGCCGTGGCGAGTATCGCGTCCATGTAGGCGCGCGTATCAGCGGCAACGGCGATCTGGTATGTATCCAGCCGCGTAACCACCGGCGCAAACATCGCATCGGCGGCGCTGAATGCGCCGTAAAGGAAGGGGCCGCCGGCTTTTGATCCGAAGCGCGTTCTCGCCTCGCGCCAGAGGTCTTCGAGGCGCGAAACGCTGGCGGCAACGTCGGGGCCGAAATCGCGCGCAGCGAAGCGCTTGCCCAGGTTCATCGGACACGCTGCCCGCAGCGGCTGGAAGCCGGCGTGCATTTCGTTCGAGGCAGAACGTGCGTGCGCCCGCGCTTTCGCTTCGGCCGGCCAAACGCCTTTATCGGGAAATTTCTCAGCCAGATATTCCGCAATGGCCAAGCTTTCCCAAACCGTCACGTCGCCGTCGATGAGAACCGGGCATTTGCCAGCGCCACTACGCGCGAGAATGCGCGCCTTGGTGTCGGGACGGCGCAGCGGGATCACCTCCTCGTCGAAGGGGATGCCGAGTTCGCGCATCAGTATCCAAGGCCGCAGCGACCAGGACGAGTAAAGCTTGTTGGCGATGACGAGAAGCATGCGCCTCACACCAGCTTCTTGCCGGCCGCGTCGATGGCGGTGGCGACGGTTTCGT
>CANJPN010000411.1 GCA_947475855.1 Bradyrhizobiaceae bacterium | reverse complement strand
CATCCGTACGTGCTGCTGAACTATCAGGGCAAGTCGCGGGACGTGATGACGCTGGCGCACGAACTCGGTCACGGCGTGCATCAGGTGCTGGCGGCGGGGCAGGGGCCGCTGCTGTCGCAGACGCCGCTGACGCTGGCCGAGACTGCATCCGTGTTCGGCGAGATGCTGACCTTCCAGGCCTTGCTCAAGGGCGCGACCGACAAGCGCGAGCGCAAGGCGCTGATCGCGGGCAAGGTCGAGGACATGCTCAATACCGTGGTCCGTCAGATCGCGTTCTACACGTTCGAGCGCAAGGTGCACGAGGCGCGGCGCAACGGCGAGTTGACGACCGACGACCTCAACCGGTTCTGGATGGACGTGCAGCACGAGAGCCTCGGCGACGGCATCGATTTCAAGCCGGGCTATGAAGTGTTCTGGACGTACATCCCGCACTTCATCCATTCGCCGTTCTACGTCTACGCCTATGCGTTCGGAGATTGCCTCGTGAACTCGCTCTACGCGCTCTACGAGGAGGCGCATCCGGGCTTCGTGCAGAAGTATTTTTCCATGCTGATGGCGGGCGGATCGAAGCACCATTCGGAGTTGCTGGCGCCGTTCGGGTTGGATGCGAGCAAGCCGGAGTTCTGGAAGAAGGGCCTAGGGATGCTGTCGCGCCTGATCGATGAGTTGGAGGCGATGGAGGCGGCCGCGTAGGGGCTGGCGGCGTAGGTTGGGTCAAGGGCCACTGGCCCTGCGTCCCGACAATCAGCGATTTGCCGTGGATGTCGGGTCGCGCAGTGCTTTCCGACCAACGGACGACGTCGACTGACAGGGGCCTGACGAGGTTCGTTCGGGTACGTGGACCGTTGCTGGCAGGCGACTGACGGGTTTGCCGTTAGGTGCTATCTGGCATGGCCGGAATCTGAACGCAGAGCGAAGTCGCTGCCTCTGCAACATGAAGGTCGTCGATTTGTTTTCGGGATCACCGGGTTTTCGCCATTTCGGGTGCGCGGTTGCAATGGCAGCCGTCGGCGCGTTTGCGGCACTGCCGGCGAGCGCGCAAGGGCTGATCGAAGAGTTGAAGCTCGGTGTGCTCTATCATGACGCCTCCCATATGTGGTCGGGCTTCAAGCTCGAGCAGGAAAGCGCCGACATCAACGTCGAGGTGCTGTTGAAGCCGTCGTTTCCGGGGCTATTCTTCGGGACGATCCGGCCGGTGGTCGGTGGCACCATCTCGACCGTCGGTGCGACGAGCCACGGCTACGCCGGGCTGCGCTGGCAGGCCGAGCTGGGGAGCGGCTTCTATCTGGGCGTCGGTCTCGGCGGTGCGGTACACGACGGGCATCTGTTGCCCGATAGTTGGCAGCACAAGGCGCTGGGCAGCCGGGTTTTGTTCCATATTCCGGCCGAGATCGGTTACCGGCTCGACGCGCACAACTCGATCTCACTTTACTTCGAGCACACCTCGAATGCCTGGCTCGCCCGGTACAACGAGGGGCTGGACCGTATCGGGCTGAGGTACGGCTACAAGTTCTGAAGGCTGCCTCAAAAGCTGGTTTGCGGCTTAGACGCAATGGGCGCCCCAAGTGGTCGCGTCGCAAGTGTTCGTACCCGGTATCCCCAATTCACCCGTCATGCCGGGAAGGCCGGCACCCAGGTCTCGGCGCAATCCGAGATCGTTCTCATTGAACGCGGTGGACTGGGCCCCGCCCTTCGGCGGGGTAACGGCGCGAATTGGGGAAGACCGCGGGTTCGGCTCGGCCCGGCACTGTTCTCTTTTCGGACGTACCGCTGGCCAAGGCTGGCCGTTGGTGTATAAGGGCCGCCGGTTCCTGCTTCCGAAAGGGCATGCGGGAGCCAATATGCGACCCGGCTGGACGACATCCCGGCCGTGGCCGAAATGAGGTCAACACGCCTCCAACAAATTGAAATAGAAAGGAATATCGATGTCGCTGGAGCCCGTGCGCAAAGCGCAACTGATCAAAGAGAATGCCACCAAGGCCAACGATACCGGCTCGCCGGAGGTGCAGGTCGCCATCCTGACCGAGCGGATCAATGGTCTGACGGATCATTTCAAGCTGCACAAGAAAGACAACCATTCGCGTCGCGGCCTGCTCAAGATGGTCAGCCAGCGCCGCAGCCTGCTCGACTACGTGAAGGGCAAGGACCCGAAGCGCTATCAGGCGATCATCGAGAAGCACGGCATCCGCCGCTGATCGATTTTGCGAGACAGATTTTCGAGCGGCGCGGCTGTTTTTCGCAGGCGCGCCGCTCGCAGTTCCAGTGCGATGTCGCGCGCAGGCGGCATGACACGATTTGCTTCTCAGGCGTCTAGGCGATCCTGAGTTATTTCTCCGCCGAAACAATGACTGGCCAAGTCTGTGCCAAATCGTGCTAGAGAGCACGCGCACAAAAGCGACAAGCACAAGACGAACACGAGACGAAAGACGAGACATGTTCGACATCCATCGAGTTGAAATCGAATGGGGCGGCCGCAAGCTGAAGCTGGAGACGGGGCATATGGCCCGCCAAGCTGATGGCTCGGTTCTCGCTCAATACGGCGACACCAGTGTGCTCGCCACCGTGGTTTACGCGCGAAATCCGAAGCCCGGCGTGGACTTCTTCCCGCTCACCGTGAACTACCAGGAGAAGACCTACGCGGCCGGCAAGTTTCCGGGCGGCTACTTCAAGCGTGAAGGCCGGCCTACCGAAAAGGAGACGCTCGTCTCCCGCCTGATCGACCGTCCGATCCGTCCGCTGTTCGTCGAAGGATTCCGTAACGAGGTTCAGGTCGTGGTGACCGTGATCTCGTTCGACAACGAGAACGATCCCGATATGGTCGGCATGATCGCGGCTTCGGCGGCGCTCACGATCTCGGGCGTGCCGTTCCTGGGTCCGATCGGCGCTGCCCGCGTGGGCATGATCGACGGGCAGATGGTGCTCAATCCGCTTTGCGACGAGATGGCCAAGACCAAGCTCGATCTCGTCGTCGCCGGCACGCAAGATGCCGTGATGATGGTGGAGAGCGAGGCGCACGAGCTGCCGGAAATGCAGATGCTCGAGGCCGTGATGTTCGGCCACAAGCACTTCCAGCCGGTGATCAACGCCATTTGCAAGCTTGCGGACGCAGCGGCCAAGGAGCCGTTCGATTTCAAGCCGCCGGAGAAGGATAAGTTCTACGCTCAGGCCAAGGCGCTGATCGAGGACGACCTGCGGACGGCGTTTTCCATCCCCGAGAAGCAGAAGCGTAACGACATGGTCGGCGCGGCCAAGTCCAAGCTGATGTCGTCGGTCCAGATCCCCGAGGGTGATACTGCGGCTGCCGACAAGCAATTGCTCGGCGGCGCGTTCAAGCAGCTCGAAATGGACGTGATGCGGGGCACGGTCGTCAAGACCGGCCGTCGTATCGACGGCCGCGACCTGAAGACGGTTCGTCCGATCCTGTCGGAAGTCGGCATCCTGCCGCGCACACACGGTTCGGCGCTGTTCACCCGCGGCGAGACGCAGGCGCTGGTCGTCGCGACGCTCGGCACGGGCGACGACGAGCAGTACATCGATGGGCTGGAAGGCACCCGCAAGGAGCGCTTCCTGCTGCACTACAACTTCCCTCCCTACTCCGTTGGTGAAACGGGCCGCATGGGTTCGCCCGGCCGTCGCGAAATCGGTCACGGCAAGCTCGCGTGGCGCGCGGTGCATCCGCTGCTGCCGAGCGCCGAAGAGTTTCCGTATTCGATCCGCGTCGTGTCCGAAATCACCGAGTCCAACGGCTCCTCGTCGATGGCTTCCGTGTGCGGTGCATCGCTCGCGATGATGGATGCCGGCGTTCCCATGAAGCGGCCGGTGGCGGGCATCGCCATGGGCCTGATCAAGGAAGGCAACGACTTCGCGGTGCTGTCCGACATCCTCGGCGACGAGGATCATCTCGGCGATATGGATTTCAAGGTGGCCGGTACGTCTGCTGGCGTTACGTCGCTGCAGATGGACATCAAGATCACCGGGATCACCGAGGAGATCATGCGGGTCGCGCTCAACCAGGCGCACGAGGGCCGCATTCACATTCTCGGCGAGATGAACAAGGCGCTCACCGGGGCTCGCGAGACGGTCGGCGAATACGCGCCGCGCATCGAGACGATCAAGATCCCGGTCGACAAGATCCGGGAAGTAATCGGTTCGGGCGGGTCGGTGATCCGCGAGATCGTGGCTGAATCCGGCGCCAAGATCGACATCGAGGACGACGGTACGGTGCAGGTCGCATCGGCCAACAAGGAGTCGATCGAGAAGGCGCTCGCTCGCATTCGCGCCATCACGTCGGAGCCCGAGGTCGGTCTGATCTACAAGGGTAAGGTCGTCAAGCTGATGGAGTTCGGCGCCTTCGTGAACTTCTTCGGTGCGAAGGATGGTCTGGTCCACGTGTCGCAGCTTTCCTCGACGATGCGTCCCAACCACCCCAACGAGGTGGTGAAGGAAGGTCAGGAAGTCTGGGTCAAGCTGCTCGGTTTCGATGATCGCGGCAAGGTTCGTCTGTCGATGAAGATCGTCGACCAGGCTACCGGCAAGGAGATCCCGCGCGCCGAAGGCGAGCCGGAGGATGACGGCGGCATGCGCCGCGACCGTCCGCCGCGTCGCGAAGGTGGTGGTGGTGACCGTCCGCGTCGTCGCGAGCGGTGATCCGAATTTTCTAGTGCTTCGGATGGAGGAGGGCCTGCGCTGATCGCGCGGGCCCTTTTTCGATGGCCTTGAATTGCCGATACGGCGCCATCACGAGGCTTCACATTCGGCTGATCTCATGATGACATTGCAGGGCATCGGTTCCATATCCGGGACATCGAGGGCCTGCGTCGTCGTTTGGGATGGCGGGCCGTGCCTTGCGTGCGGTGCGATATCTGGAGAGAAGCCATGTTTTTCAAGAAATCACTGGCCTTGCCGAGCAAGGAAGCCGCGCTGAAGGGGCGTGAGTCGCCGATTCCGACGGCGAAGGCGCACTATCTCAACAAGCGCGATCTCAAGGGGCCATATCCGGATGGGCTGGAAAGGGCCGTATTCGGAATGGGTTGTTTCTGGGGTGTGGAACGCAAGTTCTGGGAACTGGGCGATGGTATCTGGGTCACGGCTGTCGGTTACGCTGCGGGCATGACGCCCCATCCGACCTATGACGAGGTATGCTCCGGCATGACGGGTCACAACGAGGTCGTCCTGGTCGTCTACGATCCGAAGGTGATCAGCTACGAGAAGCTCTTGAAGACTTTTTGGGAGAGTCACGACCCGACACAGGGGATGCGCCAGGGCAACGACGTGGGCACTCAGTATCGGTCGGGGATTTACGTTACGTCCGATAGCCAGCGCGCGGCGGCTGAAGCCTCGAAGGCGAGCTACGGCAAGGCTGTTTTGGCAAAGGGATACGGGCCGATCACGACCGAAATCCTCGATGCGCCGGAGTTCTACTTCGCAGAGGACTATCATCAGCAGTACCTCGCGAAGAATCCGCGGGGTTATTGCGGGCTCGCTGGCACCGGCGTGGCCTGCCAGATCGGGACGGGGGTAACGGCCTGATTTCGATGGAGCGTCATCCGGCGCGCCGCAACGTCTGTTCTTGGTTCGGCCGGGATGATTGGTATCATTCTGGCCGACTTTGTTTTCCGATGCCAATAATTGAGGTCGTCAGGCAATGCTTACAAAGAGTATTTTTTGGTGATGGGGCCAAACTATGTCTTTTCGTCGCTGTTAGTCGAAACTGCTATTCCTTATTGCATCAGCAACGGCTATTCTCGCTTGGCTGACGGTGTGTTACCGTCGGATTGATGTATTGCCATAAATCACATAGTAATCAATGGCTTGCATCGATCTTGCGAGCTGTATTCCCGCTGGATGATCTGCATCGCCCGCGACTCGCATTCTGTTCTTATGCACGAGATGGGTATAACCTGTGATGCT
>CANJPN010000410.1 GCA_947475855.1 Bradyrhizobiaceae bacterium | reverse complement strand
TCGCCGTCCTTCTTGAACACTTGGATCCGGTTGTTGATGCGATCGCACACATAGACGAGCCCGTCGTCGGCGAGACGCACGCAATGCACGGGATTGCCGAAACTGCGCGACAGTGGGGCCCTGGGATCGTACTTGGCCAGCGGCCCATCGGTTGGTTTCTCGCCGTACGCGCCCCAATGCCTCTTGTAGGCGCCCGTCATCATATCGAACACGATGATGCGCCGGTTGCCGTAACCGTCGGCGACGTAGAGTTCGCCGGCCTCGTCGTCGGTGATCATGTGCGCGGGCTGGCCCAGCACACCCGTATCGTTGGAACCGCGAGCCCCACCGGCCGCGCCGATCTGCATCAGGAACTTGCCTTCGGGTGAGAACTTCAGAATCTGGCTGTCTTCCTTGGCGTTACCAGCGATCCATACGTTGCCCGCGGCGTCGACGTGGATCCCGTGCTCGCTCTTCGGCCAGTTGTAGCCCTTGGCAGGTCCGCCCCACGCCCGCAGCAACCGGCCCGAACGGCCGAACTGAACGACGGGTGCGGCCGGCTTGCAGCATCGCGATTCCGGTGGATCCTTCAGCGCGCCTTTTTCGTCGTCGGCAAGGCTCCCGGGGCGGTGGATCAGCCAAATGGTATCCCGCTCACCTATCGCGATTCCCGATACCTGCCCGAGGATCTGATTGTCCGGGAGCGGCTTGGGCCAGAAGGGATCGACGGCATACTTCGGTACTGTCTGCGCAACCGCCGCACCCGCAGCAGCAACGGCGGCTATCGCACACAATCCGGCCAGCGCCGGCAGCATCCGCCCGATCATGAACGTATCCTCCGCGTTTTTGTAATGCGGGGAGCATAGTCCCCCGCAAGAACACGGACCAGAGGGGCGTGGAAACAGGGCTTACGCGTGACAGCAAGGTTCGAATGCTTATAGTGCGGCGCGACCATTGGACCGAAAGTGCGCCTGATATGACCACGACCACAAAGCCAGCCAGAACCGCGATTTCGGGCCTGCGCCCCAAGGAGTCGTTCCAGGACTTGATCCTGACGCTCCAGCAGTTCTGGGGTGCGCAAGGTTGCGTGGTGCTTCAACCCTACGACATGGAAGTCGGCGCGGGTACGTTCCATCCGGCAACGACGTTGCGTGCGCTCGGGCCGAAGCCGTGGAATGCCGCCTACGTACAACCTTCGCGGCGGCCCAAGGACGGCCGATATGGGGAAAACCCCAACCGGATGCAGCATTACTACCAGTTCCAGGTGATCATGAAGCCGTCACCGCCGGACATCCTGGATCTCTACCTGCAGAGCCTCGACGCGATTGGGATCGACACCTCGGTCAACGACATACGCTTCGTCGAGGACGACTGGGAGAGCCCGACGCTGGGCGCGTGGGGCCTGGGCTGGGAGGTCTGGTGCAATGGCATGGAGGTGACGCAGTTCACCTATTTCCAGCAGGTCGGCGGCTACGATTGCAACCCCGTCGCGGGAGAGATCACCTATGGCCTGGAACGGCTGGCCATGTACGTGCAGGGCGTCGACCGCGTGTTCGACCTGAACTTCAATGGGCGCACGGACAGCCGCAAGCTCACGTACGGCGATGTGTTCCTGCAGGCGGAGCAGGAGTATTCGCGCTACAACTTCGAGCATGCCGACACGGAAATGCTGCTGCGTCACTTCAAGGACGCGGAAGCGGAGTGCAAGAGCTTGCTCGAGAAGGGGCAGAGCGAAGACAAACATCTGATGGCGCTGCCGGCCTACGACCAATGCATCAAGGCGAGCCACGTGTTCAATCTGCTCGACGCCCGCGGCGTTATTTCGGTTACCGAACGCCAGAGCTATATCCTCCGCGTCCGCGATCTCGCAAAGGCGTGCTGCACCGCGTGGCTCGCGACGGAAGGTGGGCGTGGGTAGCGCTCCGCATGTTTGTAGCGATCGCGTGAGAGGTATTCGCTATGGCAGTTCTTGTCCCTCGGATTGTCGTTAGTCGCAGAGATTTGGATGCCGCCGAGAGCTACGCCGTCTACGAGGCATGCCTCGTCTTCCTGAGAAGTACGAGCGGCAAGGGATGCTATCGGGAAGACGAGTTCCCACCCGAGCTGGCCATGCTGGATAGTCTCGACACCTATCTCGGGCAGGTCTCGAATGGGGGGCATGAGCAGTACGTATCTAACTCAGGTTGGAACGAAGACCTGAACGTTTCCGTGCATCGCTTTTTGCTGATGATAGGCGCCGCGGAGTTCGCCAGTCTGTTCAAGCGCTTCGCTACCTACGTAGCCGCCACGCCGCAGGTGATGCAAGGTATGAAACGGCGGGGGGGCTTTGAGACCGCAGGCGACAAGATCGACGAATGGGCGGGTGGGTTCGATGATGAATTTTTCAGACTGAAGAAGCAGACAGACATCTATAGAATCACCTCCGACTTCTTCAAGGGCAGCGGCTTGTTGGAGGTTGTCGATCATCGCCACTACCAGAGCCGCATCGATCAGATAGTCGCGTCGAATCCGCATCGCGCAACCCGCCAAGCGGAGATTCAACTGTCGATGGAGCGGTCTCGAATTTGGTATCAGCGGAAACTCAAAGCCTGTGAAATGCTGGGCGAACTGATCTCCGATCGGTTTGATCCCTCCTCGGGGTTCATCCGGCGCATGATGATCGACGGTACGGATCGAGAAGTCACGACGCACAAGGCACAGTCAGGTCGCGAGGTGGTCTATCTGGAGGACGAGAAGCGCTGCAGGCTTTTATCGTTCCCCGAAGGCCTAGTGCTTGCAGAGCTCGATCTGAACATGCTTGAGCACTAGCTCAATACGCAGCCGTCAACCGCTTGAACATCGGGAAGTGCTTCACATTCAGCGTCGCCAGTTCGAGATCGTGGTGCTCGGCAGTTGCGGCGATGAGGGCGTCTCCGAGGTCGACTCCATGACTGCCCCGTAAGTGCCGCATGTACTCACCGGCCGCTTCCGCGATGCGGGGAAGTAAGGGAAGCAACACGCAGTTGTCGAAGAAAGCGCGAGCCTCCCGCTCCTCCCTCTGAGACTTGAGGCCAGCGAACACCTCGGCCACCGTAACAACCGAGATAGAGGGCTTTTCGGCGAGTGAACCGACGAAGTTCGTAGCCGGGCCGACGCCGCGCAGGAAATCAATGACGACGCAGGTGTCGAGGAGCACTATTTCTTGCCCTGCAGTCTTTGAATGTTCTCGTCGACGCGCTTGTTCCAGCGGCGCCGATTTGCCGCCACACGTTCAGCGAGCCCTTCGTCGTCCGCCAGCGCGCCCGCATACTTCAGGATCTCCGCCTTCCAGTCGTCCTTCCCGGTCTCGATTCCGAGTTCCCTGTCGATTGCCCCGCGGATTAGTTCGGCCTCGGGGCGACCGGCGGCCTTGGCACGCTGTTTGAGCAGACGATTCTGCTCGATTGTGATGAAAACCTGCTTGCGGACCATGGTCATGGCTGGATCTCCTACACACATCATATGTGTAGGTCGTTCAACCGTCAATGAGTGCCCAGTAGCGCAGAAATCTCGACGTGGTTCACGGCATCGGGTACTTCGGGCGGAGCCACAAGGCAGAGGGGCGCGCATGCCTGTACATCAAATCCAAGTCACCCACGTCGGAAGCCTCCCGCGCGGCGACGAGCTGACGCCGTTGTTGCTCGCGAAGGATCACGGCAAGCCTTATGACGCGGCGGAATTCGATGCCAAGGTTCAAGCGGCAATCGACGATGCCGTGAAGCGGCAGGTCGCGGCTGGCGTCTCCATCGTCAGCGATGGCGAACTCGGCAAGGTCGGCTACTCCACCTACATCACCGAGCGCCTCGAAGGGTTCGGCAGCGCCCATATCGAACGCAAGCCCGCACTCGATCTCGCACCGCATCCAGCACTCGTGAAGAAGCTCGCGGGCATTATGGGCAAGCAGGAGTTCGTCCGCGCGGCTGGCATCGGTCCCGTGAGGCTCAAGACGCTCGATCCTGCAAAAGCGGATGTTCGCCGTTTTCGCACGGCGCTCGATCGTCAGGGCCGGGGTATGGGCGAGAGCAAGGTCGTGCGCGCTTTCATGAATGCGGCGTCGCCCGGCCTCGTCACGGCATTCCAGCCCAACAAGTACTATGCGACGCACGAAGCCTACCTCGCCGACCTCGTTACGGCTATGCGGCCCGAGTACGAAACGATCATCGACGCCGGTTTCGATCTCCAGCTTGATTGCCCGGATCTCGCGATGTCGCGCCATACAGGGTACCAGGACCTCGACGAGAAAAGCTTCCTCGCGGTGATCGAGGCGAACGTCGAAGCTCTGAATGCGGCGACCGCCGAATTCCCCGCGGACCGCATGCGGATGCATATCTGCTGGGGGAACTACGAGGGGCCGCACGACCACGACATACCGTTGGAGCGCATCATGTCAGTGGTGCTGAAGGCGCGCCCTGCAACGATCCTGTTCGAAGCCGCAAATCCTCGCCACGAGCACGAATGGATCGTCTGGCGCGACGCGAAGCTGCCATCCGATAAGATCCTCGCGCCCGGCATGATCGACACCTGCTCAAATTATATCGAGCACCCCGAGCTGATCGCACAGCGCCTGGAACGTTACATCTCGATCGTCGGTCCTGAGCGCGTGGTGGCTAGTACCGACTGCGGGTTCGGTACATTCGCCGGTTACGGCAAGATCGATCCCGACGTTTGCTGGAAGAAGCTCGCGGTTCTGCGCGAAGGCGCTGACCTCGCCGCGTCGAGGCTGCGAAAGTGACCATCACTGTTTCAGCCTTCTACAAGTTCGTCGCGATCGATGAGCCGCGCAGTCTGCGCGACGCGCTCTTCGCCGCGATGTCTTCGCGCGGACTGAAGGGCACGATCCTTGTGGCCCACGAAGGTATCAACGGCACGATCTCGGGCACGCATTCGCATATCGCCTCGTTTCTCGAGATGCTACGCGCCGACCCGCGCTTTGCAGATCTCGTCACGAAAGACGCAACCGTCGGCAAGCATCCGTTTCAGCGGCTGAAGGTGAAGTTGAAGCCCGAGATCATCAGCATCCGTGCGCCCGACGCCGATCCATCAAAGCAGGTCGGAACCCATGTCGATCCGTGCGACTGGAACGCGCTGATATCGGATCCCGACGTGGTCGTTATCGATACGCGCAATACCTACGAGGTCGCCGAAGGAACCTTTCAGGGCGCGGTCGATCCGCGCATCGAACATTTCACCCAGTGGCCAGAGTTTGTCAGGACCGAGCTCGGGGATGTCAGGGGCAAGAAGATCGCGATGTTCTGCACGGGTGGCATACGCTGTGAGAAGGCATCTTCCTACATGCTCGCTCACGGTTTCGCCGAGGTTTATCAGCTCAGGGGCGGCATCCTGAATTATCTGGCGAAGGTTCCGGCCGACGAAAGCTTGTGGCGCGGCAAGTGCTACGTGTTCGATGAACGCCGCAGCGTCGATAAATCGGATGCTGGTACGGGCGAGAGCTGAAGTCCGATACCGTTCCGTGCGTCAGCCCGCTATTTTTCTATTTCGACGAGCTGTGGCCGATAGCAAACCCGCCGCACGTTGCGATCGAAATAGCACTGGTCGCCGAGCGGTTCAGATGCCGACGCTTCGACGCCGGGAGGCAAATTCACGCCAAGCCGGCCATTGGCAAGCCACCGTAACCCGAGCCGCATCTCGACGTCCGTGGCAACGAGCGCGCATGACTCCGTCAGCCGGCGCGCAGGTCCCGGTCCGGGCTGAGGTCCGACAACGAGAAACAGGCAGATCACGGTGGATCCGCTGTCGGAATGCATTTGTCGAGTGACGACGGCAGCCCGTGTGTTGCCCGGAGTTGCCACGCTGCTCATGATCTCGAACCGATCGTGATCGGGAGTATCGACGAAACTGCACGTCGCCACTCCCGCGAGAATGACGAACATACTTGGTATTGCATACCAGAAGGG
>CANJPN010000409.1 GCA_947475855.1 Bradyrhizobiaceae bacterium | reverse complement strand
GGTTCGAATACGCAGCCGAACATGCGTCGGCGTTCGAAGACCTCGTTGCAAGACTCCGTTCGACTTTGGAATGGGCCTACGTGGAACGCGATATCGATATCAGGCTTGAACGGACCTGAACTCACCCCACGAGAGACTTCGCGGCCGCCACGATCGAATCCGGATCGATCCCGTGATGCTTGTAGAGCGCGGGCAGATCGCCCGATTGACCGAAAGAGTTCACGCCCAGCGGTCTGATCGGATTGCCACGAACCGAACCCAGCCACGACAACGCAGCGGGATGACCATCGACGACGCTGACAATGCCGGCCCCTGGCGCGAGCGCCGCGAGCAGTTTGGCGATATGCGAATCTGCACCGTTGGCCAACCAGTCCGCATGCAGCCGTCCGTTCGAGGTCACGGCCAGCAGCGCCGTCCCAATGCCCGCCGCATTGAGCGCCCTGTGGGACGCCACCGCTTCCGGCGCGATGGCGCCCGCATACGCGATCGCGACCCGAGCCGTCGTTCCCTGCGGCGGCCCCATCAGCCAGTAAGCGCCCGCGATTATCCCGTCCGCCAGCGCTTCATCGAACGTTCGCCGCGGCTGCTCCATCACCCGCGTAGACAGCCGCAGATACGTCGAGCCGCCGTCCTTGCGTTGCATGTGCTGGAAGCCCCAGCTCACGATGCGCGCCAGCTCATCTGCGAACGCCGGCTCGAACATCGAAAGCCCAGGGATCGACATCCCCGTCAGCACCGTATTGATCGACTGATGCGCCCCGCCCTCCGGCGACAAAGTAATACCCGAGGGCGTTCCGGCGAGCATGAACCGCGCGTCCTGGTACACGGCATAGATCAGCGCATCGAGCCCGCGATTGACGAACGGATCGTAGACAGTCCCCACCGGCAACAACCGCTCGCCGAACAGCGGCTCCGCAAGTCCCAGCGCTGCCAGCATCAGGAACAGGTTGTTCTCGGCGATTCCGAGTTCGATGTGCTGGCCCTGTGGCGTTTGGCTCCACTTCAACGGTGAGGCGATATGCTCGTCACGAAACACGTCCGTGCGCGGATTGCGGTGAAATACACCTCGACGATTGATGAAGCCCGCGAGATTGGTGGAGACCGCGACGTCAGGCGATGTCGTGACGAGCCGCGCAGCAAGCGCCGTCTCGCTCTTGGCCAGCTCCGTCAGGATCGATCCGAACGCCGCCTGCGTCGAGTTCTTCGGCGACGACGGCATCGCTATCTCGCCCTTGACGAGCGCTGACCGCCTGGGCGGCGCAACCGCCTTCTTTCGCCAGGGTACTTCGCTGATGAAAGCTTCCACCTCCGCCCGGCGTTGCGCCGTAAGCCCGCCCAGCGCCTCCCATTCTTCACCTGCACGCACCCGGCACGAAGTCCGCAACTCCTCGATCTGTGTCTGCGTCATCAAGCCGGCGTGGTTGTCGCGATGCCCTGCGAGCGGCGTGCCAAAACCCTTGATCGTGTAAGCGATGAAACAGCGCGGCTGCTCGTCCTGCGCAGCAGCGAACGCCTCCGTCAAAGTATCGAGACAGTGGCCGCCGAGATTGGTCATCAGCCGGTGCAGAGCCGCGTCGTCACGTGTATCGAGCAATTCGGCGAGCCCGCTCGTGCCCACGAGATCTTTTTTCAATCGTTCGCGCCACGCCGAACCGCCCTTGAAAACCAGCGCCGAGTAGAGCGGATTGGGACAGTCGTCGATCCACTGTTGAAGGGCACCACCAGCCGGCCCGATGAAAGCATGCCGCAGCTCCTTCCCATACTTCAGGCTCTCGACCTTCCAGCCCACCGTATCGAAGAAGCTTGTGATCTTCTGGAACAGATGATCGTTTACCGTGCCGTCGAGGCTGTGCCGGTTATAGTCGATCACCCACCACAGATTTCTGACGTCGTGCTTCCAGCCCTCCAGCAAAGCCTCGAACACATTGCCTTCATCGAGTTCCGCATCCCCCATGATCGCAACCATGCGGCCCGTCGGCATGTCCTTGATCCGAGCCGACAGGAAATCCTGCACGATCGAAGCAAACAGCGTGACGCCGACACCTAGGCCAACGGAGCCTGTCGAGAAATCGATCCCCCCGTCATCCTTGGTCCGCGACGGATAGGCTTGCGCGCCGCCAAATGCGCGGAACTCCTGTAGTTTCTCGAGCTTCTGAGTTCCAAGCAGGTAGTTGATCGCATGCAGCACCGGTGCCGCATGCGGCTTGACCGCGATCCGGTCTTGCGGTCGCAGCGCCTTGAAGAACAGCGCCGCCATGATCGACGACGCAGACGCGCAGGACGCTTGATGCCCGCCGACCTTGAGGCCATCTCGGCTAGGCCTCAGATGATTAGCGTTGTGGATCATCCAGCTCGCCAGCCACAGGATCCGGCGTTCGAGATCACCGAGTAGGACAAGTTCCCTGAGCCTCGGCGTCAGCACGACGTCGGAAGCCATCATCGAAGGCGTCGGAAGTGGGGTCTGAATCGTCATGGTCTAACCGATTTTGCTTTGCGAAGAAGCTATTGCATCCAACCTCGTGCAACAGGAGCTACCCCGCATCTTGAGTCCGCGAGGGCACCGTATAATAGCACGCGATTGCAAGAGCTTGCTCCCCAAGGAATGAATATCCCGAAGATGAACGACCCGCGGCAAGTTTACCGCAGGCGGACATCGCCCATCGCGGAGCAAAAACCGGGATGTTTATCGCTCCACGGCAAAGATTTGAGCCCCCCAATTACTTGTGAGCCAGCGGCAGCATCTCTACCTTCAATCCACGATCTCTTGCCCATTCATCCGTTGCATCTCGAACCAAGGAGCCCGCCGTGTCCCGCTACGACGACGTTTGTCAAGCGATAGGCCACACGCCGTTGATCAAGCTCGAGCGAGCATCGCGCGAAACCGGGTGCACCATCCTCGGCAAGGCCGAGTTCATGAACCCGGGCCAGTCGGTCAAGGATCGTGCGGCTCTGTTCATCCTGGAAGACGCCGTCCGCAACGGCAAGCTGAAGCCGGGCGGTACCATCGTCGAAGGAACCGCCGGCAACACCGGCATCGGTCTAGCAATGGTGGCCGCGGCACGCGGCTATCGGACAGTCATCGTCATTCCCGAGACGCAGAGCAAGGAAAAGAAGGACATGTTGCGTATGCTCGGCGCGGAACTCGTCGAGATTCCGGCAGTACCTTACAAGAATCCGAACAACTATGTGAAGTACTCCGGGCGCCTGGCCGAGATGCTCGCGAAAACCGAAGCGAACGGTGCGGTGTGGGCTAACCAGTTCGACAACGTCGCGAACCGCCAGGCGCACATCGCAACGACCGCCGAGGAAATCTGGAAGGATACCGGCGGCAAACTCCACGGCTTCGTCTCTGCTGTCGGATCTGGCGGTACCCTTGGGGGAGTATCGCTTGGCCTGAAGTCCAAGGATCCCACGATCACGATCGCACTGGCCGACCCGCCCGGCGCATCGCTTTACAGCTACTACACTACCGGCGAACTGAAAGCTTCGGGCAGCTCCATCACTGAAGGCATCGGCCAGGGCCGGATTACCAAGAACCTCGAAGGCGTTGTCATCGACCGCGCCTACTTGGTCGAGGACGAGGAGACGGTCACAACGATCTTCCGCCTGGTCGAGGAGGAAGGCCTATGCCTCGGCTCGTCTTCAGGCGTGAACGTCGCTGGCGCCATCAGACTGGCGCGCGAACTCGGACCCGGTCACACCATCGTGACCATCCTCTGCGACCATGGCAGCCGCTATCAGTCCAAACTCTTCAATCCGGCATTCCTGAGAGAAAAAGGCCTGTCTGTGCCTCGCTGGCTCGCTGAGCCCCGGGAAGGCATACCGAACGTGTCGGTCGATCCCGCGAAGTGACGACACAAGAGATGAATTCCACCTAACGAGCGCGGCCCCACCGGCAACATCACTTCACCATCCCGTGCCGCGCTTCCTTGATGTGCCGGATGAAAGTGTCGGCCATCATCTTCGGTTCGCTTGCCTCCGTGATCGGGCGACCGATAACGAGATAGTCCGCGCCGGCGGAAATCGCGCGATCGGGCGTCATGATGCGCGCCTGATCATCTGCGCCACCGCCCGCGAGCCTGATGCCCGGCGTCACAATCAGAAAATCCGGAGCGGTCGCCGCACGGATCGCCTCTGCTTCCTGGCCGGACGCGATCACCCCGTCGAACCCCGTCTCGTACGCGAGCTTCGCGCGATGTAGAACGAGCTGCGCTGGCGTCATCGCCGAGCCCTGCTGCTTCAGATCCTCCGTTGTAAGATTAGTCAGCACCGTGACGGCCAATAGCTTCATCGGGCGATCACCCCGCCCCGTCACCGCCGCATGCATTGTCTTCACGTCCGTGCCGTGCACCGTCAAGAAATTCACGCCGAGATCAGCAGCATTCGAAACTGCCCGTTCGACCGTATTGCCGATGTCGAGCAACTTCATGTCGAGGAACACGCGTTTGCGCATGTGCCGGAGTTCCTGGGCAAACTGGAGCCCGCCGACGAACAGCAGCTCCAGACCGACCTTGTAGAACGACACGGTATCGTCGAGCGAGTGGACGAGGCTTCTCGCAGCTTCCAGCGTCGGCATGTCCAGCGCGACGATCAGTCGGTCACGGGCCGAAGTATAGGTCATCATGAAGCTCCAGATTCATCAGCGCGTCGGCACGTTAGCTCAGTTCGAACCTGACCGGTACGAAACAAGCGCATAGCTGACTTTCCTTGCATGAGGGACACTCCGGCTGCCGCTGAATTTTCCGCATTGCCGACGGGCGCAGACCGATTCAAGTATGGCCTGAGGCAGAAGCGAGCGCCAGCCGATGAACGGAACCGCAACACTTTTCCAGCAACGCGTGAAGCCGGACACCGAACCGGAGCGGGCGCCCTTTAGACTACGCCCACGGCACATGATGATCGCGAAAGCGAGCCCTGCATGAAGGCCCCCGATTCCATGCCGCTCCTGTCACGGCCTCTCGAACGCCTCGCACCACGTTACGACGTCGTAGTCGTTGGCTCCGGCTACGGCGGCGGCGCCACTGCAGCTCGCCTCGCCCGCGCGGGCAAACGCGTTGCAGTTCTGGAACGCGGCCGCGAGGTGCCCACAGGACACTTCCCCAGCCGGTTCCCGGAGATGATGAGGGAGTTCCGTATCACCGGCGGTTTACTCCCGACAGGGCCGGAGACAGCACTATTCGACATTCGCATGGGCGCGGACATGCACGTCCTCGTCGGCTCAGGTTTGGGCGGCGGATCGCTCGTCAATGCGGGAGTTGCACTTCGGCCAAGCCCTCGCGTTTTCGCCGATCCCGTCTGGCCCGGACAGATCAGCCAGGACGGCACGATCGAGGAAGGCTTCAGACGTGCGGAACGTTGGCTCCGGCCGGCTCGAGATCCAGTGGCCTGGCATCTGGCAAAATTCAAAGCGCTGAACCGCGCGAGCGCGGCAGTCGGCCAACCACCTGTCACGTCACCACTTGCCGTTAGCTTCGCAGACACTCTGAACCCAGCCGGCATCGCACAGTCCGCTTGCACCCGCTGCGGTGACTGCTGCGCCGGCTGCAATGTCGGCGCCAAGAACACGATAGCGCTGACGTACCTGCCTGAAGCCGCCAACCATGGAGCGGAGCTGTTCACTCAGGCACGCGTTCGTCATATAGAAAAAACCCATGAGAGCACATGGCGCGTGATCGTCGAACGGACCGGCGCCCCGCACGGTGCGCAAGCCCCACTCATAGTCGAAGCTCACATCGTCGTTCTGGCCGCCGGAACACTCGGCTCCACCGAAATCCTTCTGCGATCCAGCGAGCACGGATTGTGCTTGTCCGAACGGCTCGGACAACGCTTCTCCGCGAACGGCGACATCATCGCGTTCGGCTACGGAACATCGCAAACCATCAACGCAATCGGCGTCGGACATCCTGCAAAAGCCGAAG
>CANJPN010000408.1 GCA_947475855.1 Bradyrhizobiaceae bacterium | reverse complement strand
CCCGTTTGGACTATACGAGGCGTTGGTCGCCGTCGTTGGTGGATCGTCGTTGGTCGTCGGTGTTCCAGGTCTGCACTGACCCTAGTGCAATTCCAATAAAGCGCCCCGTCAGTATACTGATAGGGAGATTTCATGCCTGCTACTCATTCTGCCAGCGCAGCAGCATGCCGAAATCTGACCTTTCATGAAAGCCTAGCTGGTTACCGTCGGCCACGTCGTCATCGATGCCGTACCGGGAACAAGCCGGGTATGAGCCACGCCGCACGTGCGACTGCGGCGCGGTCGCGTCGCCGTCCGCTCGATCATCCTGCGCCGGCCCAAGTAGGTCGACAGATATTCCGAAGCGAACCCCATTGAACGGCGCCATCCATCCCTTGAAGCGGCTCTGGCAGGCGTTGCAGCTCTGGACCGGGGTAGATGCCGAGGGCGTGAAGCCACCAGCGACGATTGCTCGACCTCAGCCTTGAAGTCATGATCCAGGAAGGCCTGCAACTGCGGCCTTTGTAAAGCCTGTAGGGCAGATGCAAAGCCGCAATGACCGGCACTGCCGCAATCGGCCCGGCGCGCAATTGGAAGTTCTCAGCTTTGGAGAGCGGTCTGAAATGCCACCTCCGAAAGCCGGTTGACGTTCACGCAGCGGTCGGGCTTTCATGGACGCCATAAGCGCAGGGTTCAACCTGCTGCCCCAATTTGGGAGGACGACAACGATGTTCCGGCAAAGATTGTGGCGAACCCCCCGTTACGTTGCTTGCCTCGTGGATGGTACCTGACCGTTTCTAACGCGGCGCACACGTAGCGCCATCTCTCGGGAGATCGTTGTCCCGACGATCCCCGGCTCATCCATTCACGAGGACGCTGAATGAAACGACTGGACTCGAAGGTCGCTATAGTCTTCGGCGCCGGGCCCAACATCGGCGGGGCGATCGCGCATTTCTTCGCACGGGAAGGCGCCCGCGTGCTCGTCACGGATGTCGCGATGGCGGCGGCGGAACAGACTGTCGAGTTCATCCGGTCAAAGGGATTTGAAGCCTCCGCTGCAGCAGGAAATGCTGTCGACGAGGAAGACGTTTCCCGCTTGGTCGCCACGGCGATGGAGCGTTACGGCCGCCTCGATGTCATCGTGAACATGGCCGGCAAGGTCCACTGGTCGAGCGTCTTGGAGATGAAGGTCGATGAGTGGAAGGAGGCTATCACCAGTTTCCCGACCGCGGGGCTCGTGACGACCAAGCATGCCGCCAAAGCCATGATCAAGGCGGGAAACGGCGGAAGCATTATCCAGCTCCTGTCTACTGCGGCACATTTTGGTCAGCCCGAGGCGGCGGCTTACGCCACGGCCAAAGCGGGCCTTATGAACTTCGCACGCTCCGCCGCTATGGACCTGGCGCGCTACGGCATTCGCGTCAATACGATCACTCCGTGCGCCATGGAGCATCAGCTCTGGACCAAGATGAGGGCAGAGGTCGAGAAACGTAAATTCGAGATCGGTCCGGGCAAACCGCAGTATTCGCGGGATGACTATCTAAAGAATCTCCCGCTGGGCCGTTTCCCGCGTGCAGCAGACCTAGCTTTTGCCGCCGTGTTCCTCGCGTCGGATGAGGCTGCGTGCATTACAGGCATCGACCTGCCCGTGGACAGCGGCTTGCGCCACAAGTATCCGACGTGGCGACCCGGCGACCAGAGCGGCATCACCATTGATACGTACATGAAAGGTCTGCGCCGCACCGAATATGGCGTTGAGACCGAAGAAATCGAGCCTTGATCGTGCGCAACCCGCTGCTTTGATCACTCCAACGTCTATCACAGGAGTCTAGCCATGTCGCAACAGCGGTTGAGCCGCGCGGAGCTACTACAGAAGCTCACCGAGACCTCGCAGGGGACGCCGATGGGCCGCCTGCTGCGAACGTTTTGGCATCCCGTTTCGACAGCCGACGCCGTGAAGCCGGGCAAGGCGCGACCGATCCGCATCATGGGTGAAGACTTGACGCTGTACCGCGGTGAGAGCGGCAAGCCTTATCTTGTCTCGGGCTGGTGCGCGCACCGCCTCACTCGGCTCCATACCGGATGGGTCGAGGGCGAGGAGGTACGTTGCATCTATCACGGCTGGAAATACGATGGGACCGGGCAGTGCACTCAAATGCCGGCGGAAAAGCCCGGCCTCGAGAAGACGGTCAAGATCACGGCTTATCCGGTGCGCGAGTATGGGGGCTTCGTTTTTGCCTATCTCGGCGAGGGAAATGTGCCGGAGTTCAGCCTGCCCCGAAAGGAGGTCATCGAGAAGCCGGATCGGATGATTTTCGCGCGTGAACAGAAGTGGCCTTGTAATTGGCTGCAGAAAGTCGAGAACTCACTGGATGCCGTTCATGTCAGCTTTGTGCATCAGAAGGGCAAGATTGGTCCCTTCGGGCAAGCCGTGACGGCTGCGCTGCCCGACCTCGAATATGTCGAGACCGACGCCGGCATTCGCCAGATCGCGACGCGGGGACCCGGCAACGTGCGCGTGAGCGATTGGACATTCCCCAACAACAACCACATTATCGTGCCGAGCGCATTCAAGGAGGATACCTGGCTCGACCTCATCATCTGGATGGTGCCGAACGACGATCATCACACGACGCGCTTCCAACTCTATTCCGTGCCCAATATGGACGAGGGACGCAATCAACGAATTGCAGAGCACTTCCGGAAGTACTCGTCCTACAATCCGACGGAACATCACGACGAACTCTTCAACGACATCTATCCCGAAGAGCCGTTGTTCGAGTTGACGAATGCCCAGGACTACGTCGCGGCCATCGGGCAAGGGGCAATTGCCAATCGCGCCGACGAGCGTCTCGGTGCTTCGGACTCCGGTGTTGCGCTACTGCGGCGGCTGATGATCCGCGAGATGGAGGCCGTGAACGCCGGAACCTCGCGGAAGCACTGGCAGCCATTGAAGCACGCAGAAGAGCTTCCGATTCAAGGCGCCGCCTGAAAAGCGTGAAAAAGTGAATAATGAGAGGAGCGCTCGTGTCTTCACTCCGCATCGCTGTGGCATTGCTTGCTGCAAGCCTGCCGGTATGGTCGCTTCCGGCGCCGCGTGCGGCCGCTGCTGAAGCTGATTTCAGCGGTAAGACCATCGTCGTGGTGGTCGCCTTCGCTGCCGGTGGTCCCGTCGACTTGTTCGCGCGTGTCATCGCTGGAAATGTCGGGAGGCTCCTCCCGGGAACTCCGTCTGTCGTCGTGCAGAGTATGCCTGGTGCGGGCGGGGTGGTAGCCGCCAACTACCTCTATAATCTCGCGAAGAAGGACGGTACGGTTTTCGGGGTCACTATCTCTCCGTTCACTAACGAGTACATTGACAAGAACGAGGTCCGGTTCGCCTCGAGCAAGTTCTATTGGCTGGGGGCGTTGAATATCTCTCAGGCAACCTACGCGAATGATGCTCTCGGCGTGAAGTCTGTCGCCGATCTCGTCGCGACGAAAAATCAGGTCGTCATCGGTGGCTTATCGCCCGGCTCGGCTCGAGATCTGCGCATGAGGTCATTCCTGGAGGCACTCGGTATTGGCGGGTACAAGTACGTCGCCGGCTATTCAGGAACTCAACCGGTTCGGTTGGCGCTGCTCCGCAACGAAGTCAATTTCAGCGACGAGTCCATCGTGGCCCTAGCGGTCGACCTCGCACCGGAGGTGAAGGCGGGGAAGATCATCCCGCTCGTGCAAACCGGCGTGACAAGAAACGGTAAGCGGGTTCCCGACAGGTCTGTCGCGATCCCGACAGCACAGGACGCCGTGACCTCTGTGCGAGGTGAAGGCGCCAGGAACTCAGTAGAGTTCCGGGGAATGCTACTCATCGAGACGATGATGACACTAGGGCGAGCCGTGCTTGCTCCACCGGGGATAGACCCTGTTGCCGGGCGTGCATTGCGATCGGCCGTTAACAGGTTGCGGGAAGATGCCCAGTTCCTTCAGGCTGCGCAGAAGGTTGCACAGAGTGAGGATGCAGAGCTTTTGGGCGGCGACGAAGCGCAGGAGGTCGCGCGCGAGATCACCGAACTTGTAAAGGCCGATCCGGAGGCGATCGCGTATCTTGAGAGAAAAGCGAAGAACTAGTTGGTCAGACCGTCCCTCGGAGGATCGCGAAGCTGATATCGAAACAAATCGAAGTAATTTACTCCGGTTATGTCGAGTGTGAAAATCGCTATCGAGTGCGACGGGGTGAATTTTCTAGCCAACGATCGCGCAAACAGTATTTGTCGGGCTGCATCAGCGCTCAAGTGCTGCGAATAGAAGAAGATGTCAGCGGTATCGAGGCGGCCAGATTTCGGGGGCGAGGCCAGCATGCGATCGAAGAGCTGCATCGTCATGAGACGAGTAGTAGTCACGATTGCGAGTACTGTAGTCGCCCTCCTCGGATCGTCGCACGCATAATGGCTGAGCCGAACAGCAACTGGTGCGAGGAGAGACCTGCATGAGCCGCGAGGACTACCGGCCGTTTGTTCCGGCGCCTGGCCAATCGCGGCTCGCCGGTCCGACGCCGCGTGCCCATTCTGAAGCCAGGCTCAAGAGCCCTGGAGCTCAGGCGTTGTTTTCGGCTTGGGAGGAACTCTCGAAGGTTCCGTTCAAGGGGATCACGACGGATGGAATCGTAAAGCCAGGGCTGTTTGCGCGTGAGGAGAATGGCGCTCCGAGTGCCGAGATGACGGTGGCAGCGACTGCGCTGCTGGCGATGCTTGGTCCGCAGGCCCGCGATTCGATGTGCTTTCCGGTCGATACACGCGTCTGGCAGCAGTGGCAGAACACCGAGATCCTCGTCGAACGGCATGGACTACGACTGGACGAGATAACTGTGCCGGTGCGCGACGCAATCATGCAAGTCCTGCAGGCCAGCCTTAGTCAAAAGGGCTTCCAGGACGCGAGAGACGTCATGCGCCTCAATCAGTTTCTCGGTGATCTCGTGGGTGGGCCGCAGGTGCTCGGCGAGTGGGCCTACACGTTCTGCCTCTTCGGCACGCCATCGAACTCAGATCCATGGGGCTGGCAACTCTTCGGACACCATCTCTCCCTGAGTTGCCTTGTCATAGGCGGTCAGATGGTGCTGTCGCCTACGTTCATGGGTGCCGAGCCGACCTATGCCGATCACGGTCCATTTGCTGGTATCTCGCTATTCCAGGACGAGGAGCGCTGCGGGCTCGCGCTGATGCGCTCGCTGTCACCTGAGCAGCAGTGCCTCGCCCTGGTGTCGCGATCGATGAAAGGAGCCGATCATCCACCAGGGCGCTGGCACTTTGCCGATCATCTGCACATGGGCGGCGCGCATCAAGACAACCGGATCGTGCCGTACGAAGGCTTGCTCGCGAGTCGCCTCACGCCACAGCAAAAGCGCGATCTCTTGGATCTCGTATCCGCCTATGTCGCCCCCCTTCCCGCAGGTCCGCATGCGGCCCGCATGGCGGAAGTGGAGCGTCATCTCGGGGAAACCCATTTCTGCTGGATAGGAGAGCAGGGGGAGGCAAGCACTTTCTATTATCGCATACAAAGCCCGGTGATCTTCATCGAGTTCGATCACCACTCCGGGGTTTTCCTGACCAACAAGGAGCCCGCGAAGTTCCACGTCCACGCGATCGTGCGGACGCCGAATGGCAATGACTACGGCGTCGATACACTGCGCCAACACTATGCCGAAGCGGATCATCACCGGGGCTGAGGCATCCTTCCCGGCGAAAACGGATTCGCGGGTCGGGCTACTGGGTCTCTTCGAGCCCGATCTCGTGGATCGCAGGCGTATCGAATCCGATCAGTGTGAGGTTGGTGGTTCGTCGGCCGTGAAGTTTCTTCAACCTGCTGATCTCGTTTGCTGATCGAGCGGGAAGTCTGGCTTTGAGTTGCCGGATTTCCACGCTTCCCCGTGGATTTCCTTGCAAATCGTGATGGGGGTTTGCTG
>CANJPN010000407.1 GCA_947475855.1 Bradyrhizobiaceae bacterium | reverse complement strand
TGCTGTATCGCTAGCCAAGCAAAATCGCAGCCTCCAGCATCAAGCCAAGCAAGAGCTTTGGCCCTGGTCACGTCCGGGCCCGTGACATGCCGTCATTCAATGACAGACGGCAAGGTCTACTTCGCGATGCTCGACACGGCCCAATCGAACCGCCAGGTCACAGTGCGTCCAGGTACGCCAGAATGTCGGCAAGTTCCGCGGAGGTTGGGGTCGAAGGGGCGCCAGCCTTCTTGCTCTGGAATTCCCACATATAGGTGACGACCTCACCGAGTGTCTTGTAGCGCCCGTCGTTGAACCAGGGGCCCGTCTTCGACACTGCCCACAGCGAGGGAACCTTGAACTTGGCGCCGGAGCCGACATCCTCGGCTTCCTTTTTGTCAAAGGTCGGCAAGACATGACAGGTGCCACAGCCGCCCTTGCCTACGAAAAGATCGAAGCCACGCTGGATTCCCGCTGACGCCGCCTTGGTTGGCAAGCCGTCATTCCCGATGTTGGAATTTCCTGGCGGAGTTAGCGAGCGCACATAAGCGGCCAGCGCCGCGAGTTTTTCCGGTGGAGGCTCGGCCCCCTTCATTCGATTGACTATGATCCCGCGAATGTTCGCTTCGAGGCTCGGCGCAGTGCCAGCCCAAGAGTAAGCCGACCGCGTGCCCGCGCCCCAAAGCGTCGGAGTACTGCGACCTTTCGGGTCACCATCAGCCACGACGTCGAGACCGATGTAGGTCTTGTTGTCGGTATGACCGTTGGCGGGGTGGCAGGTCGCGCATGAAGTCTGGCCGCTCCCTGATAGCGTCGTGTCATTGAACAGCTTCCTGCCGGTTTCAATCAATGCAGGATCAGGACCTTGTGCGGCCACGCTCCCACAGCATATGGCAATCAAGATTGCAGCCAGTGCCGGCAAAATCGCCAATTTCTTCATTGTTTGCTCTTGGCCCCGTTGGCTGCTGTACTTGTAGTAACGGCACATCGACGAGGTCTCCTGAGGCGTCCCGTATTCCAAATCTGGACAACCGCCCGACCTGACCGCTCGACACTCTTCTTGTAGCTTGCGCTTGCAATATGTGCCGCGCCGAAATCTCAGATATCCCAAGAACAGAGCGCTCTTCTACTTCTTCGCCTCTATCTGCTTTGCGTCTTTCGGCGGCTCCATCGCCTGTTTGACCTTGTCGCGGACATCCGGCGGGGCCTCGATGAGGTCCCTTATGAGCTTCGCGAGCACCTCACCAGACATGTACCGGACTTCGTGGCTCGTCCGCTCTGCGTCCTGCTTGAACTCGGCATCCTCGACCATGACCTTCGCGGCTTGGCGCAAAGCGGCCAGGCGGTCGGCGGGCACATTAGGACTGGTTGCCAGCGGGCGGCCGACCGCGACGCCCTTGGTCATGAACTCCGCGATAGCGCGGTTGTCGTCGCCCTTCGCTTCTTCCAGCAGTGTCGGCACGTGCGGAAGGTCTGGTTCGCGCGTGAGGCCGACCTGGACGATGATGTTGATCAGCTTTTCCTTCACGAGACGCGGCGCGGCGGCGACATAGTCCGCCCATGGGTTGGTGCCACGCCCCTCGACCTCGCCGCGCTCCATCGCCAGGTCGATCTCGACGCCGCCGGGATAGCCGATGACCAGCTTGAGCTTGGTGCCGAGCACGTTGTTGTAGATCGAGGGCAACTGCACAGAGATCGAGCCGGTGCCTGACGTGCCGATCAACGTCTCGCGGCGGCGGGCATCCGCGAGTGTCTTTGTGGGCGAGGTATGCCACACCGCCATCACCTGGTTGGAGCCACCCATATTGGCGATCCACTCCAGCTTGCGCAGGTCGGTCTGGAGACTCTTGTTCAAGCCCAGCGCCTGATCGATCGGAATGCCCTGTCCGATGATGGAGATCACGGTGCCGTCCTGCTGAGCGCGGCTACCCATATAGTTGGCTGCCTGCAAGCCGCCGGCGCCGGGCATGTTGATCACGACTGTCGCCGGTTGCCCCGGAATATGCCGGCCGATGTGGCGGGCGATCAAACGCGACAGCGTATCGTAGCCCCCGCCAACCGTCGTGCGGACAACGACTTGAACTTGCTTGCCCTTGTAGAAGTCGGCCACGGGATCGGCGGCGGCGGCCAGAGGCATCACCATGCACAGCGCACACGGCATGGCCGATAGCAGCGCCCAAGTCGCGACGACCGATCTCGGCATCTGGCTTCCTCCGCTGGCATCCCTATCTTTGCGACAAATGATAGCAGCAGGCGATAGCTCGGGTAAGATGGATAGCGCAGACGGAAGTGGGGCCGCCGAACGAGAAACACCCGCAACCGTTGCCGGTCCCGGGTGCTGCCCTCAGTCCCCCGCTCACAGTCGAGAGCCGATCAGGCCTCGACCGATTCCTTTTCAGGCACGCTGTCTGACACGCTTTCTGGCACGCTTTCTGGTGCAGGAGGCGCAACAGTGTCCGCGCGTCGAGCAAATGCGACCGAATGATCGTTGACCCGATCGCGGCGACGCGGCTGAACAGGCTGGAATGCCCGGCGAGCATGGAACTCGCAGTATGGCAAACCCGCTATCGTACCGCGGTTGCAAAAATGAAACTCTTGCGTCTGAGGATCACCGATCGGCCACCGGCAGCTAGATTCCACCAAGTCGAGCAGCGACTTGCGCTCGGCCACCGGAATCTCGAGCTCCTCGTAAGTCGACACATAAGGCTCGGCATCGAGATGGAAAGCCGGTCTCAGCGCGACCGAGCCGACCTGCATGAACCGCTGCTTGGCCGGGCGGCGCGGTGCTGCGATCCGAGGCCGCGGGCGGGAGGCCGAAGTGCGCGATGTCGGCGCACGTCCCGATAGACCGAGGCGGTGAACTTTTCCGATGACGGCATTGCGAGTAACGCCACCAATCCTGCCAGCTATCTGGCTCGCACTCAGTCCTTCGGACCAGAGCTTCTTGAGTGTCTCCACGCGCTCATCATTCCACGACATTTCTTGTCGCTCCTTGAGAATCACAGCAGAGTGCTCGCGACGAAACGCGCACGACCTGCGACAACCGGAACGATGGCTGCGAACGGCAAACGATCGGCGACACGACCCAAAGGGTCACGACGCGAACGTGCACACGCAAACCGACCAACCGGCTACGAGACTTAAAACTGGGGAAAGCGGACCAACGCCCTGCCGTACGCTTGGCAGGAAAACCCGACGCGACTTAACTGCGACTACTCGGGTAACTAGACTGACACTCGGGGACTCAAGCGCTCGTAGATACGTTGCGAACAGTGATACCAAGCAACGATCACGTACACGCCGGCCAGCAGGAAGAACAACCTGCCAAGACCCGCAACATTTCGAGCCCCGACGACCAGACACTACTACATACGGTTTTCGGCATACAAGCCGCCCGAGGTTCTTTACAGGGTATTGACACCGTGCTGTTGCGAATCGGTCACGACAAGGGGATTGGGTTCTCTGTATGTTTGAGGAAAATGTTGCACCGCCACTGGATTACTGATCGCGAAATTGGCTTTTCGCTACCGTTTTCAGTGCGTTGACAGCCGGGTCGCCTGTGCGTATCGGTAAATCTGCTCGTTCCAGGGGTGTGAAGGTGTGAATCTGGAACACTGGATATGGTGGCTTTCGGCGATCCTGCCAGGGTCCGAGAGCACCAAACATGGAAAGACGCGAGCCGCCGCAACGGGCGGCTTTTTTGATTTTCGGCAAGAGGTATCGTCATGTCAGATAAGGCGAGCATGCCAAAAAACTCCGTACCGCCAGGCGGGCCTTCGGCCGCCGTCATGGCAACCTATGCGCGCCAGGATGTGGTGTTCGAGCGCGGCGAGGGAAGCTGGCTGATCGACACCGAAGGCAACCGCTATCTCGATTTCGGCAGCGGGGTCGCCGTCAATGCACTTGGCCACGCTCACCCGCGTCTCATCGCGGCACTTGCCGATCAGGCAAACAAGGTCTGGCACACCTCCAATCTCTACCGGGTCGCCGGCCAGGAGAAGCTCGCCGACCGCTTGTCCAAGGCATCGTTCGCCGAGAGGGTGTTCTTCTGCAACTCGGGCGCCGAGGCCTGCGAGGGCGCGATCAAGACCGCGCGTCGATACCAGTTCGTCTCCGGCCATCCGGAGCGCAACGAGATCATCACGTTCCAGGGTTCATTCCACGGCCGGACGCTGGCGACGCTCGCTGCTGCCGGGAACGCCAAATACCTCGAGGGCTTCGGGCCTGACATGCCGGGCTTCGTCGTGGTGCCAACCGGAGACCGGGCGGCCGTCGAAGCCGCGATAGGCCCGACCACGGCTGCAATCATGATCGAGCCTGTGCAGGGAGAAGGCGGCGTTCGCACGATTCCGACGGACGACCTCAAGTGGCTGCGCGAGATCACGACGAAGCATGGCCTGCTGCTCGTGCTCGACGAAGTGCAAACCGGTATGGGCCGCACCGGCAAGCTGTTCGCGCACGAATGGGCCGGCATCACGCCCGACGTCATGGCTGTCGCCAAGGGCATCGGCGGTGGTTTCCCGATCGGCGCGGTGCTGGCGACCGCGGAGGCAGCCAAGGGCATGACGGCCGGTACGCACGGCTCGACTTTCGGCGGCAATCCGCTCGGCACTGCCGTCGCCAATGCCGTTCTCGACGTGATGCTGGAGCCGGGCTTCCTCGACGAGGTCCAACAGAAAGCATCGCGCCTCCATCAGGCGCTGGCTCGTGTGAAAGACGAGCACCCCGACCTATTGCTCGACATCCGAGGCAAAGGACTCCTTACAGGCGTGCGTCTGGCCCCGCCGGTCGGCGACGTCGTGAAGGCGTGCATGGCCGAGAAACTCCTGACGGTGGGCGCGGGCGAAAACGTCCTGCGTCTATTGCCACCACTCAACGTCACAGATGCCGAGCTCAGCGAAGCAGCAAGCAGACTTTCGAAAGCACTTTCCCATGTCGCAAAGGCGTCCGCTTAAATCCCGCCCGGCCAAGTCCTCCGTGACTGATGCCGGTCCTCGTCATCTCATCGACTTGCATCTGCTCGACGCGGCCACCGTGCGCCGCATCGTCGATGACGCGCACGAGATGAAGCGAGCCGGAAAACGCGTTCCCGCGGCCATGCGGCCGGCCGGCATAGAAGACGCCGTGCTGGTGATGATCTTCGAGAAGCCGTCGACACGGACACGAGTCTCGTTCGACATCGCGATGCGACAGCTCGGCGGCCAGACCATCGCGCTCAACCATACCGACTTGCAGCTCGGGCGCGGCGAGACGGTTTCAGATACCGCGCGCGTGCTGTCTCGGTATGCGGATGCTGTGATGATCCGCGCGAACAAGCATTCGACGCTGCTGGAACTCGCCGAGAATGCGACGATTCCGATCATCAACGGGCTGACCGACGAGAGCCATCCGTGCCAGGTGCTGGCCGACGTGCAGACGTTCGAGGAAAGCGTCGGGCCGATCGCGGGCCAAACGGTCGCGTGGATCGGCGATGGCAACAACGTCGCAGTTTCATGGATGCACGCGGCCGTGCGGCTCGGCTTCTCGCTGCGGATCGCGTGTCCGCCGTCGCTGAAGCCCGAAGCGAAGTTCATCGAGTGGGCGCA
This sequence comes from Bradyrhizobiaceae bacterium, assembly GCA_947475855.1. GTDB lineage: Bacteria > Pseudomonadota > Alphaproteobacteria > Rhizobiales > Hyphomicrobiaceae > CAMDPA01. The sequence goes on along the minus strand of CANJPN010000407.1, from coordinate 385 downwards.
CAGCGAAGGCGGCGACATTACGATCGGAAGCGATCCTGTCCAGGCAGTCGCCGGTGCACAGTGCGTCGTCACGGATACGTGGGTCTCGATGGGCCAGACCGATGCAGCGCGGCGCAAGAAGCTGCTGGGGGCCTACGCCGTCGACGGCCGGCTGATGAGCAAAGCTGCGAAAGGCGCTATATTCCTGCATTGCCTGCCGGCCTATCGCGGTCATGAAGTGACGGCGGAAGTGCTCGAAGGCCCGCAATCTCGGGTCTGGGACGAGGCCGAGAACCGCCTGCACGCACAAAAGGCCGTGCTGGCATGGTGCCTCGGGGCATAATGGGAGCTTGATGCGATGGCAAGCCTGCCCGGACCGCTGAAATCGGAAGCTGGGCATGGAACC
>CANJPN010000406.1 GCA_947475855.1 Bradyrhizobiaceae bacterium | reverse complement strand
TTGCATTGGATGCGTCCTTCAATTTGGTGATAAAGGCCGGTAGCGGGCATTTCCTGCTGCCGATAGGGGGCGTTCCCGGTGTCAGACCCGGCGTGTCTGACACCGTCGTTAGGGAGAAGGCTATTTCGCAAGTTCGGCGACTTCCTTCGGGGTCGCAACGACTTTCGCAGTGACGCGTGTCAGCTCTTCCCAGCCGGTGGGTTCGAGCGGCAGGTTCTTCTTCTTCGCGTCGGCGATCAGCTCGGGATCGCGCATGGTTTCATCGAAAGCCTTGCGCAAAAGCGCGACGCGGTCGGCGGGAACGCCGGGTGAAAGAAAGAAGGCGCGGCCGAAGGAGGCTTCGGCAGAAATGAACTCGGCGGCCTGCTTGGCTTTCGGATCCGTGACGAACTCGGCGAGTGTCGGCACGTCCTTGTTGCCGGGATCGCGGTCGATCGAGGCGAACACGATCGGCTTGATCTTCTTCGTCTTGATCTCTTCGGGAAGGGCTAGTTCAACGGACAGCCACGAGCCGCCACGCACTTCGATCTCGCCGCGCTGCATGGCGAGGTTCAAATCGGCGGTGCCCTTGTAGCCGGAGACGATCTTGAACTTGGTAGCGGCGAAGCGGTTGAGAAAGCTCGGCATAATGAAAGTCGGCGAGGAAGGGCCTGTCGCGCCGGCGATGGCCTCGTGGGTCTTCACGTCCTCGACCGACTGGGCTTTCGCCGTGTGCCAGACCGCCAGCATGTTGCGGATGGTCGACATGTTGCCGACCCAGTTCCAGGTGCGGGCGTCGTAGCGGGCGAACTCGGGATTGATGACCTGCGCCAGCACGATGGTCTGCTGGGTCATGGCCATCGTCAGGCCGTCCTTGGTGACGGTGTTCTGCATCCGGATGGCCGTGTCGAGGCCGCCGCCCTGGCCGCCCATCGTCTGCACGATGATGTTGGGGTTGCCGGGGATATGGCGCTTCATGTGCTCGGCCAGGACCTGGGCGTAAGGAACGAACGATCCACCTTCGCCGGCTCCGACCAGGATCGAGATGGTCCGACCTTTGTAGAATTCTCCGGCCTCCTGGGCAGATGCTGCGGCTGGAAGCAGGGCTACCAACGCCAATGCAGCGCCGGCGGGTCCGCGAAGCATCGTTTCCTCCATAGTCAGATCAAGTGCGCGGCCGTCGTGTAGACCGTCGCGGCGCACCATAACGAATTGGGTTGGTGTCGCAAGCTCGCCGGAAAGTCACGCATCTCAAGTGTCTTAACGAAAGCAGGGGCTCACTTGCAACGTCGGTATCGCAAAAGGTCACAAGAGGGGGTGGACCATTGTCAGAGGCAAGGCCCGCTGCGACAATGGTACTTTCGAGGAAACCGCGAGGGGGCCATGGCCAGCCAGCAGCGTATTGCGCTCATTATTGGTAACGGCGCTTATCAAAACAGCCGGCCGCTTGCCAATCCTGTCAACGACGCGGCTTTGATCACCCGCCGGCTAATGGATCTGGGCTACGAGATCGTCGGCGGGGCCACATGTAGCCATCATGAAACGGGCCTCAAGGCCGGCATGGACCTCGTATCGATCCAGATGGTAGCGCTGATCGGCGAGTTCATGTCGAAGGTGCAGCCGGGGGCTACGGCAGTGGTCTACTATGCCGGGCATGGATTGCAGGTGGAGGGGCGAAACTATCTCGTTCCCGTCGACGATACGCTGGACCACAGCTTGCCTGCCTTCGGGCTGATCGAGATCAAGCCACGTATCGAGACACTCGTATCCCGTGTCGGCGAAGAGGGTGTTGCCGTCGTGCTGCTCGATGCGTGCCGCGACGACTCCATGACCAAGGAGCAACGTAAGCAACTGCTCGATCTGCTCGATCCGGCCCAGAAGGCCGAGCACGGACAAGAGCAGGACGCCACCTCGACGCGCAGCCGCGGCGGTCTTTCGACGATGAAGATCGCGCCCGCATCTGGTGGTGGTCGAACGTTCATCGGTTTCGCAACAGCGCCGGGCGACTACGCGTACGACGGGAAGCAAGGTTCGATCAATTCGCCGTTCGCGCGGGCGCTCGGAAAGCATCTGGAAGTGCGCGGTCTGGAGATCGAACAATTCTACGATCGCATCGAGCTCGATGTGCGGGACACCGTGCTGCAGGAGCACGGCAAGGTTCAGGACCCGTGGAGCGAGACCAACCTCAGCCAGCCTGTTTACTTGCACCCCAGCAGCGGCTTGCCGATTATCGTATTGGGGCTGCTCGGCGGTATTGCTGGTCTCGCGATCTGCTGGACGATCTTCGACAGCACAGGGCTTGCTGATCTGAGCGGACGGCCTTGGGTATGGGGATTGGGTCTGCTGTTCGGGGCAGTCGCGACGTTCGGCACGATGATGTGGGGTTCGCGACGGCCGTTCGATGCCTTCCTCACATTTGTCGGGCCAGCTATCGGTTTTGCCCTGGCGCTGTCGATCATGAAGGTCATTCCCGAGACCACGTCGTGGAACATCGGTACGCGGGCGGGGCCGGCCAGCGAAACGGCAGGCACGGTCTATCTGATCGTTACGCTGCTGGGCGGCGCGCTCTATCTCGTCGGGATTACCCGGCTTTGGATGTCGACGCCTCCCGCCTGGCCTCGGACCTGGCTGCAGTGGCTCAATCGGCTCCTGACGTGGGCGCTGCCGTTCATCGTCGTAGGTGGACTGCTTCTGCTGGAATCCTACATTTCAAAGACCAATCCGCTGTTGACCGCGCTGGCGCTGTTCACGGTGATGGGGGGCGTGATCTATGGGATGAGCGTTGCGCTGGCCTGTCGCGCGCAGCGCGGGCTGTTCGCTCAGTTCGGTCCGATCACGGGCGCGATCAGTGTCGGTCTGTTGATGGCGGTGCTGTTCGCCGTCTACGCTTCGGTCAGTAGTAAGTTGGGGATGAACCAGGCTCAATCGCTGCCTCTACTGATCGGATTCGGAGCGTTCTGGCATCTGCTGCTCGGCGCGCAACTCGGCTATTGCTTCGCGTACTACGTTCCCGATCACGAGCGGGTGCGTTGACGATTGGAGGTCCGGCGGGCGCTATGGCGAGCACCAGATGAGCGAGCCGCGCGAAGCTCCGGCGGTGAAGGACTGGCGGAAGACCGGGATCGTGCTGGGGCTCGGTACGGCCCAAACGCTGGCGTGGGCGTCGAGTTACTATCTCATCGCGTTCGTTGCAGGGCCGCAGGCTGCGGATATCGGCAGTTCCACCAGCATGATCTACGCTGCCTTCACCGGCGCGCTGCTGGTCGCGGCGCTGCTGGGTCCGAGGGTGGGCCGGACGATCGATCACCTCGGCGGGCGCGAGGTGTTGGCGGTTTCAAACCTGCTGTTTGCGGCGGGCCTCTTGGTAATGGCGCTCGCTGCGTCGGTGCCTGTGTTGTGGCTCGGTTGGCTCTTGATGGGGGCGGGCATGGGGCTCGGGCTCTATGACGCCGCGTTTGCAGCTTTGGGCCGGATCTACGGAGAGAACGCGCGCGGCCCGATCACGGGCATCACGCTGATTGCAGGTTTCGCGAGCACTGTGGGCTGGCCACTGACGTCTTGGGGCGTTGATGCTTTCGGCTGGCGGTCAACGTGCATGGGCTGGGCGGCAGCGCATATGCTGTTGGGGTTACCGCTCAATCTGTTCGGGTTGCCGCGGTTGGTGCGCCCGTCCGAGAGTGGGAAAGCCGGGTCGTCTCCGGCTGTCGTGATGGACCGCAACATGTGGCTGATGGCGTTCGCGTTCGCGGCGGCGTGGTTCGTCGCCGGGGCGCTGGCTGCGCATCTGCCGCGGCTGCTCGAACTGTGCGGGGCCAGCGTATCGCAGATCCTGATCGCCGGCATGGTGCTCGGACCCGCGCAAGTTCTGGCGCGCGCTGCGGAAGCGTTTCTCATGTCCCAGGTGCATCCTTTGACTATCTCGCGTGTCGCCATGCTGGGGCATCCGGTGGGGGCGGCGATGGTAATCGCCGGGGGCGGGGCGATGGCCGTTCCCTTTATGGGGCTGCATGGTGGCGGACACGGGATCACGACGATTGCGCGCGGCACGGTCCCCCTCGCGGTGTTCGGGCCCAGGGACTACGGCTACCGGCTGGGCCTGCTGGGGGCGCCAACGCGGATTACGCAGGCGTTCGCACCGCTCGTATTCAGCTTGGTGCTCGACCATGCGGGAGCGGCGTCGCTCTACCTCACGAGTGCGATCTGCATCGCGGCTTCGCTCGCGCTGTGGTTCGTGAAGGTGCCGCCGAAGGAGGCTGCGCCAGTTGTGGGCAGCGGTCCCTCCGCATAGATTGCGCGACGTGTGCGTTCAGCGGAAGCAACGCAGTGCCTGGAGAACATTCACATGCCACTCGACAACGACATTGCAGCCCGCCTCGCAAGGCCCATCAAGGTCCGTTCGGTCGAGGCGTTCGCCGTCGCGCTGCCGCTGACCAAGCCGATGAAGATGGCGGGCGTCGAGATTCGGACCGCGGACAATCTCGTCGTGCGCATCGAGGCGGAGGACGGGACGTGCGGGTGGGGTGAGTCCGCATCCGCGCCGATGATGACCGGGGACACGCTGCCGGCGATGGTGGCTGCGGTGCGCGATGTGCTCGCGCCGCTGGTCGTGGGCCGAGACGCGCGCGGGCGGGCGAAGCTCGTCGAGAAGATGGCGCATGCTCTGCACGGGAACACGGGCGCGCGCTCGGCGGTGGAGACGGCGCTCGACGATCTCGTGGGGCGAACGCTTGGCGTCACGTTCGCTGATCTGCACGGTGGGGCCGTGCGCGACGCAGTCGAGCCGATGTGGCTGATCGGCAATCCGACGGTCGAAGAGGACATCGCCGAAGCAAAGGCGCGGATGGCTGACGGCTACGCGTTCTTCAAGCTCAAGGTCGGCGTGAAGCGCGTGGAACAGGAGATCGAGACGGCGATCGCGATGCGCAAGGCTGTAGGGTCCGAGGTGACGCTATGTGCGGATGCCAACGGCGGCTTCGACTTTCCACGTGCAGCGAAGTTCCTTGCTGGCGTCGGTCCGGCCGGATTGGCGTTTCTCGAACAGCCATTGCCACCGGAGAATCTCGCTGGGCTTGCGCGGCTGGCGCGGTCTACGGCGCTGCCGCTCGGTGCGGACGAGGGGATACATTCGCTGGCCGATATCGAGGCGCACGCGAATGCGGGTGCGGGAGGGTTGTCGCTGAAGCTGATCAAGCTGGGCGGGCCGGCAGCGACGTTGCGATCAGCAGCGCTTGCGGCCCATCGCGGTTTGTCGATCAATCTCGCCGCGAAGGTGGCGGAGTCTAGTCTGGGCTCGGCGGGCACGCTGCATCTGGCCACGATGGTGCCGGCAGCAGACTGGGGCGTGAGCCTGACACACGTCTATCTGGCGGAGGACATAGCCAAGCCGGTGTTGCGGATCATGGAGGGCCGGGTGAAGCCGCCGGCGGGTGCGGGCCTGGGCGTGGAGGTCGACGAGGCAGCGGTGAAGAGGTTCCAATTGAAGTAGGGCGTGTAGGGTGCGGTAGCGCGTTTGCGCGTACCGCACCGATCTGCGGCGAAACGGTGCGGTGCGCTTCGCTTACCGCACCGATCTGCGGCGAAACGGTGCGGTGCGCTTCGCTTACCGCACCCTACGGCTTTGGCTTACTCCGCCGCTTGCTTGTGGCCGGTGTCGCGATCGTAGCTTGCAAGCAGGTGATCGACGAGGGCTGTGCCGCCGGCCCAGTCGAAGGTGCGGAACGAATGGCCGGTCGTGACGAACCGCGCGCCAGCGTAGAACATCTCGTACTGCGTGTGGCGCGAGGCGAACTCCGAGCCGATCGCATCCCAGGCCGCTTTCAGAACCTTGACCTTCTGGTCTGCGTCCATGATCGGCGAGCGCTGGGTCAGCTTGATGATTTTGCTCAGGTCTGGATCGGACCAATCGTCGACCGAAGACGGCAGCATGATCAACGAGCCGCCGGCGAGATCGCGGATCAGGTTAACGAGCCT
>CANJPN010000405.1 GCA_947475855.1 Bradyrhizobiaceae bacterium | reverse complement strand
GTCGACATGTCCTTCGCCGAGTGCACCGCGAGATCGATCGTGCGCGCCGTGAGCGCGTCTTCGATCTCCTTCGTGAACAGACCCTTCCCGCCAACCTCCGACAGCGGCCGGTCGAGAATTTGATCGCCTGCCGTCTTGATGATGCAGATTGTGAATCGCTCTTCGGGCAGCCCATGCGCCGCCATCAGCAGCCCACGCACCAGATGCGCCTGCGCCAGCGCCAGCGGCGAACCCCGCGTACCGATACGAACCGTATTCACTTGCAAGACCTGCGTCCTCGTTACCCATCCAACCCGCTCGGCCACTTGATGGGGCAAAGCCCGGTACCATGCGATCCGGGCGTCGCCCTGATATGCGCCGCCCCGCCGATCATTGCAATTCTAACCGGACCCATTGAAGCCGGCTGCTTGCGACAAGGGTGGTGCGCCCACTCCAAGCCCGGTGCTAAGGGTGGTCCTGAAAGTACCCCACAATCAATGACCCAACCCGCGAACCATCGACGTGCCAACTCCCGCTAGCAAAGAAATCCTGATCCTCGGCATCGAAACGAGCTGCGACGAAACTGCAGCCGCCGTCGTCGGCCTCGATCGCGCGACCGGCCGGGGCCGCATTCTCTCGAATGTCGTGCGCTCGCAATGGGAGAGCCACCGCGCGTTCGGTGGCGTCGTGCCCGAGATCGCCGCCCGCGCCCACGTCGAATGCCTCGACGAGATCGTCCGCGAAGCGCTCACTGCCGCCAGCATTGAATTCTCAGACCTCGATGCGATCGCGGCCACGGCCGGCCCCGGCCTCGTCGGCGGGCTGATCGTCGGACTCGTTTCCGCCAAGGCTCTGGCGCTCGCCAACGACCTCCCCTTCGTCGCGGTTAATCACTTGGAAGCCCACGCGCTCACCGTTGGCCTGACCGAAGGCTTGGCCCCACCCTACCTGCTGCTTCTCGTGTCCGGCGGTCATACCCAGCTTCTGGCGGTGGAGGATCTCGGCCGCTACCGCCGCCTCGGCACCACCATCGACGACGCGCTCGGCGAAGCCTTCGACAAGACCGCCAAGCTATTGGGCCTTGGTTTTCCCGGCGGCCCCGCGGTCGAACGCACGGCCCGCACCGGCAACGCCGCACGTTTCCCTTTGCCCCGCCCGATGATGGGCCGTCAGGTTCCCCACTTCTCATTTGCAGGTCTCAAGACTGCCGTTCGCCAGACCGCGATGGCGCTGACACCCCTGCGCCAGAGTGATGTCGCCGACCTCTGCGCTTCATTCGAAGCAGCCGTTGCCGACTGCGTCCGTGACCGCGTGGTACGGGCAATAGCGATCCTCGACGAACTCCCCCCCGCCGATATGCTGCCGCGCGATCACCGCCATCTCGTGGTCGCCGGCGGCGTTGCTGCGAACTTGCGCTTGCGCGAAGGATTGCAGGAGCTGTGCATGGAGCGAAACTACGTATTTCACGCGCCGCCACCCTCTCTTTGCTCCGACAACGCAGCCATGATCGCTTGGGTCGGCGCACTCCGTTTCGTCCGTGGCGAGACCGATCCTCTCGATATCGCAGCCCGCGCCCGTTGGCCGCTCGACTTGTCGGCCACACCCGCTCTCGGTGCTGGCCGACATGGCGCGAAGGCTTGAGCTGGCGCGCGGAATGGTTACAACGACAGCATGAACATGACACAGAAACTGGGTGTGATCGGCGGGGGAGCGTGGGGCACGGCTCTCGCCCAGACCGCATCCGCTGCCGGCAATGCGGTCACCATCTGGGCCCGGGAGCCCGAGGTTATCGCCGACATCAATACCAAGCACTGCAACGAGCTGTTCCTGCCCGGCGTCGGCCTCGACAAGAGCCTGGTTGCGACTGGCGACTTGGCCGAAATCGCGAGCCACGACACGATCCTGCTCGTTGCCCCGGCACAGCATCTGCGCACCGTCGCCAAGGAACTGTCGGGACGCCTGCGTGCCGGCACGACTGTCGTGATCTGCGCCAAAGGGCTGGAGCAGGCAACTGGCAAGCTCCTTGGCCAGGTTCTGGCCGAAAGCCTTCCTGAAGCGACACCCGCCGTGCTGTCTGGCCCGAGCTTCGCTGCCGACGTCGCCCGTCTGCTTCCGACCGCCGTGACGCTGGCCATCGCCGACCCGGCCAAGGGCCGCAGCCTCGCCGAACGCCTCAGCGGCCGCCATTTCCGTATCTACTGGAGCGACGACCTGATCGGCACCCAGCTTGGCGGCGCAGTTAAGAATGTCCTTGCCATCGCTGCTGGCATCGTTGACGGCCGCCATCTCGGCGCCAGCGCCCACGCTGCACTTGTCACGCGCGGCTTCGCCGAACTGCGACGGTTCAGCGAGGCGCTAGGCGCGCGCACCGACACACTGATGGGGCTTTCCGGTCTTGGCGATCTATTGTTGACCTGCGGCAGCGCTCAGTCCCGCAATATGAGTCTCGGCCGGGCGCTCGGAGAAGGCAAAACGCTGGACGAGGTACTCGGCAGCAGGCGCTCGGTGGCCGAAGGTGTCTTTACCGCTGCCGCAGTCGTGCGACGCGCGAACGAACTCGGCATCGAGATGCCGATCTCCACTGCGGTTCAAGCCATCGTCGAAGGCCGGATCACTGTGGACAACGCGATCGAAGCTCTACTTTCGCGTCCCCTGAAGCCCGAAGCCTGACCGCTTAAATCCCCTACCCGAAACGAACGGCGCTCCGAACATTCACCGTTCGCCGATGCCTCGGCAGGCGCAAAAAACAACATCCCGGCTCCATGTCGGAGACCGGGATGCTGAAATGCCAATCCTTCGTGGCAGGCGCGATCAGAATGTCCTCTTCGGGCCGTTGTCGATATGGAAGCGGCCGCCGCCGTAGTGCTTGATGCCACCAACGCTACCGCGAAGCATCGCGTACACCCGGCTGATATTGTGGCACCGTGGATACGGAAATCCACCGCGTTGCCGGTCAGGTGCCAGGACTTGCGAGCACCGCCGACACGCCGGTTGTGGCCTGGGCTGCGGCAGGTCGAGTTCACGGTCACCGAACCATACCCGGTCAGCGAAGCAACGATCGAGCGCAGGTTACCAGCAAGACAGCCGGAGCTGGCACGCCATGCGATACCACCACCCGTGAGGCTGCCCGATGGCGCACTGACGTTCGGCACCACTCCACCCAATGCGGCCACGCGCGTCGCCTGGGCACGCTTCTTCACTGCCCGGCGCGGACCTGCCGAACTAACGCCGACGTTGGTCAGAGCCGCAACGCGAACGCGCTTGACGGTCCGCTTACGCTCGACGATACGAGTTGTGTATCCATTTCCGCTGCGTGCGCTCCTGCGCGCGCTGCGCTCAGGTACGCCGAACTCTTCCAAGCGCGTCGTCGTCGTCACACCGCCACGCCGGCTCGATCGGGCACGGCTGGCATCACGCGAGGGCTCAGCACCCGGTTGCCAGGAACGCGGCATGAATGCGTCGGTCGCACCCACCTGGGCCTCCGCAGTCGGCGGCGCAACGAACGCGCACAATACGACAGCAAGCAAAATAATCGCGGCCGACTGCAACGGACCAGATGAGCACGAGTGCCCGCCAGTCGTTCGTTCTCGTCGCCAAAGCTTGTCTTTAAGGAACATGCTCGCATCTCCCCAGCTTTACTCGGTTACAACGGCACCGGCTGCAAAGCCCCCATGCCGGGCCAGGATGAAATCCGGCCGAGGCGAGCGTTAGTCGCAAAAAGTTGCATCAAACATGCAAATTAACTAGATTGGTTAACCCCAAGAATTAGCACACGGGAATAACTTTAAATCAGCAAAACAATACTTTATCGGCCAAGCATTCGCAGACCACAGCTCACCCCGAAGAATGAGCAAAATGGCAGCGAAGCAACCCGCCGACACCCATGGGCGATCGGGCTTGCGCATCACTCACGCCACCGCCAAGATCGCGCATCGATATAGACCGGACTGGCCCAATTGACGCCCCGTACGTCGGCCGAACTTCGAGCATCCAGCCTCTCCAAGGACCCGCCATGACCCACCCCAAGCCGACCGAAGCCAGCACCGGGCCGGAGCCGGGTTACATGTCCGGCTTCGGCAACAGCTTCGCCACCGAGGCGATCCCAGGCGCATTGCCGGTCGGCCGGAACTCGCCACAGCGCTGTGCATTTGGCCTCTACGCCGAACAGTTGTCCGGCTCCCCATTCACTGCCCCGCGTGGCGCCAACCAGCGGTCTTGGCTCTATCGCATTCGCCCCGCTGTCAGGCACCATGGTCGCTTCAAGCAAGTAGACGCCGGCAATTGGAGGACCGCTCCTTGTTTGGGAGAGTCTGAACTGCCCATTGGCCAGCTTCGCTGGAGCCCGACACCGATCCCGACCAAGCCGCTGACCTTCATCGAAGGCCTCTCGACGATGACCACGGCAGGCGACGCCAATGCCCAGTCCGGCATGGCGGCCCACGTCTATACGGTCACCCGTTCGATGCCGAACCAATACCTCTTCAACGCCGACGCCGAGATGATGGTAGTGCCGCAACAAGGCGCGCTTCGCTTACGCACGGAATTCGGCTTGATCGACGTTGCGCCGGGCGAGATCGCAATCCTCCCTCGCGGCATGATCTTCGCGGTGGACCTGAAAGACGGCCCTGCCCGCGGCTATGTCTGCGAGAATTACGGCGGCGCCTTCACCCTTCCAGAGCGAGGCCCGATCGGCGCCAATTGCCTGGCAAATCAACGGGATTTCCTGACGCCGGTGGCCGCCTACGAGGACCGCGAGGACGCCGGCGAGATCTTCGTCAAGTGGTGCGGTCGGCTTTACCGGTCGGAGATCGGCCATTCGCCGCTGGACGTCGTGGCCTGGCACGGCAACTACGCCCCCTGCAAATACGACTTGCGGCACTTCTCGCCCGTCGGCGCGATCTCGTTCGACCACCCCGACCCGTCGATCTATACGGTGCTGACCTCGCCATCCGAAACGCCCGGCACCGCCAACATCGACTTCGTGATCTTCCCGGAGCGATGGGCGGTGGCCGAGAACACGTTCCGTCCCCCCTGGTATCACCGCAACATCATGTCGGAGTTCATGGGCCTGATCTATGGCCAATACGACGCCAAGCCTCACGGCTTTGTGCCGGGCGGCATGAGTCTGCACAACTGCATGATGCCCCATGGCCCCGACAACGACGCCTTCGAACACGCCAGCAACGCGGAACTGAAGCCGGTCAAGCTGACCAACACGATGGCCTTCATGTTCGAAACCCGCTACCCGCAGCACCTGACGCAATATGCTTCAAACCTGTCGACGCGCCAGGACGACTACGCTGACTGCTGGTCGGGCTTGAAGAAGCGGTTCGATCTGGGCATCAAGCAGAGCTGAGCGGTCAGCTCAGCCGCGCCTGCCGCCTGGCGACTTAGGTCTGGCGACCATCAACGCTGCCTCCAGCGCAGGATGATCGCCGAACAGATCGGCGCCGAGTTCGTCGACGAGCAGCGGCGTGAATCCAATGCGTTCACTGTCGAGCGCAGGAACCGCGATGGCGTCGCTGAACAGCTCGCCATCGTGAAAGAAGTAGTTGATCGTCGTCCGGTACTTTCCGATCTTCTCGGAATCCTCGATCCGCAGAACGCTGCGCGTCGTCGACACGATGCTTGCGATTTCCCGCTTCTTGATCGCGCGTTGCAATGCGCTGTCATCCAGAATCGATTGCAGCACCCCGCATGCGTAAGGCGCAAGATCCTTCCCGATCCAATCGACGATATGCGGCCGCTTCTCAATCGCCGGTCCCGACAAGGCCTCGAGCCTGAGCCGGCTGGAACGCGAAAGAGCACGCGGCAAACCGCTGCGAGCGATGGAAGTCGACAGCGTCGGCCGTGAAGTTTGGGGCGATCAGGTTGCAGTCAATGCAGGCGTCGCTGGTGGGGGGCCGGCGAGACGCATCAAGGCGAGGGTCGCAAGCAGGACGCGCCAAAGCTCTCTGAGCCACGCCAGCAGCCTGGCGAAGTTGTAACCT
>CANJPN010000404.1 GCA_947475855.1 Bradyrhizobiaceae bacterium | reverse complement strand
TCGAGGTATCGATTCCGACGAAAGCTTCGCTAAGATGTCCCACGACTCGCCCTCCTTGTGTGAGGCTCTGCCCGGCCAATCCGGGTAACCCTCGATCTCACATCGAAGGCGAGTCGCCTCGCTCGAGGAAGGGACATACAGTCTGGGTCGAGGTCACTTCTGGCCGAGGCCCAACATTTCAAGCTGCACCCACAAGTGTCGGGCCTCGTTTACACTCGACCCAACCTACGCCGATTACTCCGCCACACGCTTCGGCGGCAGCGTCTCCGCCTCCTTGGCGTAGCTCGCCTCCATGCGCGGGCTCAACCCATGCTTCGCCAGCGCTTCCGCGAACATCGAGCGTACTTTCGCGGTCTCGTCGGCGTAGTCGATCTGATTACCGCCGACGCGCCGGCTGATCCACGACATCGGCACGCCCTGGCTGTTGCGCGGTGAGTTCCCCGGTTTGAACGCGAGATAGCGCGCCGGCGTCGAGCCACTGTTGAAATGCTGATGAAACCAGCCGTTCGGCGGCACGATCATCGTGCCGACCTGCCAATCGTAGCGGCGCGGCTCCTCGCCTTGCGGCCACATCAGCGAATAGCCTTCGCCCGAAAGCACGATCACGTGCGCACCAGGCCCGTGATGGTGCGCCTTCTTGTAGGTGCCGACGGGGAACTGCGAGATGTGGCTCGGCAGCGAGCCTTTGGCCATGTTGAAGCGGATGTGACCGGAGCCCGCGCCGCGTTCCTTCGACTCGTGCAGGGGAAGGTTCACCGCATCCGGCACCATGTTGGTGGTGAGCAGAAACCCCTTTTGTTCGCCCTTCGCGGAGAAGTAATCCGGCTCGCCCGAGAACCGGCCTTTGAAATCGTGCTCGCAGCCGAAGATAAAACCGACATCCTCGAACAGATTGACGAACGGCGGAGCATTGGTGACGGCAACGAAGCGCACGGTCTCCTTGCCCGATGCGTTGAAATGCTGGTGCCAGCAATTCAGCGGTATCGCGAACATCGCGCCCGCCTTCCATTCGAAAGTCACGCGTTGGCCCGCATTGTTCCACACAGCCGTGGAGCCGCGCCCCGACAGAACGAGGATCATCTCCTCGAAGATCATCCGCTGCGGTTCGAGTTGCCGGCCCGCAGGGATCTCGCACACATAACAATCTATCGTGGTGCGCGAGGCTTCGTGATTGATGTAGACGCCGCGCCCGCCACGCCGCGCCCAAGGTTTCAAGTCCACGTGGTGCAGATTGGGAATGTAGTGCGCGGGGATGATGTCGAGCCCCTCGCATCGCACCCACCGCTCGTACGGCGAATCCTTCTCCGTCGCGAATTTCGCGGCGAGCTCTTCCGAAACGATTGCGGATGAAGTCATGAGCGGAGCTGTGATTTACCGCGTGAAGTACTAACGGATGGAAGCCGGCATTCCGCCGGCCCCGCTCGCTTGCCTCACTCGGCAGCCTTCGGCGGCAGGTCGGGCACTTCTGCCTCGTAGGCCGACTGCATCTTCGACGTCAGCCCGTGCTTCGACAACGCGGCAGCGAACTGCGAGCGCACTTCTTCGCTCTCGTCGGCGTAGTCGATCTGGTCGCCGCCGATCCGCCGGCTGATCCACGCCTTCGGCACACCTTGCGCATTCCGGAACGCCACGCCCTCGTACTTGAACGCGAGATACCGCGACGGCGTCTTGCCCGTGTTGAAATGCTGGTGGAACCACATGTTCGGCGGCACGATCATCGTGCCGACCTCCCACGGATAGTGCCGCGGCTCCTCGCCCTCCGGCCACATCAGCGAGTAGCCTTCGCCCGAGAGAATGATGACGTGCGCGCCAGGCCCGTGGCGATGGCCCTTCTTGTAGGTGCCGATCGGGAACTGCGAGATGTGCGCGTTCATCGACGACTTCGCGAAGTTGAAGCGGATGTGCCCGCCGCCAGCACCTCGCTCCTTCGCCGTGATCAACGGCAGGTTCACCGCATCCGGCACGAAGTTGGTGACGAGCTTGAAGCCCTGCGTCTCGCTCTTCGCCGCAAAATAATCCGGCTCGCCGTTGAAGCGGCCCAGGAAGTCGTACTTCGTGTTGAACACGAACTCCGGCTCCTCGTAGACGTTGATCAGCGGCGGCGCGTTGGTGACGGCCACGTAGCGGGCAGCGTCCTTGCCCGAAGCGTTGAAATGCTGATGCCAGCAGTTGAGCGGAATGGCGAACAGCGCGCCCGGCCCCCACTCGAACGTGATCCGGTGGCCCTTGTCGTTCCACACCGCCGTCGAGCCGCGGCCCGACAGGATCATGATCATCTCTTCGTAGAGCTGCCGCTGGGGGCTGAGCTTCTTGCCCGGCGCGATCTCGCAGACGTAGCAGTCGTTGGTCGTGCGCGAGGCGTCGTGGTTGAGGTAAACGCCCTTGCCCTCGCGCCGTGCCCACGGCTTCAGCTCGACGGTGTTGAGGTTGCGGACGTAGAGCGCGTCGATGATGTCGAGCCCTTCCTTGCGCACCCAGTTGGTGTACGGCGTCTCCTTTTCGGTCGCGAATTTCTTCGCCATCTCGTCGGAAACGATCGCGGTCTTCGTGCCCTGCTTAGCCCCGTCAGCCATCGCCAGCCACTCCTTCTCGATGAAAATCCTGCTCGGCTTCCATATACCGTGGATCAACACCACGCAAATCGCCGCCGTCACCCTATCATGCTTCTTTCAGGGCTTCGTCTCCCCCTGCTTGGCCAAGCCCGGCGGCAGCATCGCCTCCGCCGCCTTCCGGTAGAGGTCCGGCGAAGCCTCATGCAGCCGGTTCACCATGGCCGCGACCTCGCCCCCGCTCATCGGTTTGTAGATCTCGAGTTGCGTCTTCTCCGCATCGGCAAGAACGGCAGCATCCCCAACGAACAGATCGAACGCCGCGCGCAGGGCCTGCAGGCGATCCTGCGGAATGCCGGGTGGACCGAACACCGGCCGCCCCATTTCCTGCGGCAGCACCAGCAATTCGAACACGGCCCGCTCGTCGGGCGTCCGCACGAGCTTCGTCAGCGACGGCACGTTACCCAGTTCGGGATGCGGCTCGAACGTGTACTGCATCAGCACGTTTACCTTGCGGTCCCGCAGCCAGTCCGGGCGAGACGACTTGAGGCTCGCATAGTTGTATCCGGCCATGCCGCCGACTTCCCCGCGCTCCAGCGCGAGCATCTGGTCCGCCGTCCCGGTGTAGCCGGTGACGACCTTGAACTTCATGCCGAGGAGCGCGTTGAGCGACAGCGGCGTCGTCGCCGTGAGAGCCGAAAGCCCGCCGGCCGCGACCGCCAACTCCGTCGTATGCAGGTCTGCCGCCGTTTTCACCGGATGGTTGTTCCAGGCGACGACGACCGCCACCTCGGCATTCATGTTGCCGATCCAAGAGAACTGACGCGCATCGTATCGCGCCCCGGTCGGCCCGCTCAGTGCCGCCGTCGCCAGCCAGCCGACGCCAACGCCGATCACGCTTCCGTCCTTCGCCGCCTGCCCAGCCATGTAGTTCGCCATCGCGACGCCACCTGCCCCCGGCATGTTGCGGATCACGACATCGGGATGGCCTGCGAGGAGCCGCTTCAAGTGGCGGCCGAAGAAGCGCGCATAGATGTCGACGCCGCCGCCCGCCGGATGCGACACGATCACATTGATCTGCCGGCCCGCGTAGAACTCGGTCGCGCTCTGCGCTCTCGGCGGCGTGGCCGAAACAGTCATCGCCGCGAGCGCCATCGCGACACGCAGGAGCGTAATACGCCTGAATTCGGCAGATTTCATGCTGGGCCCTCACCCCGTCCCGATCGCCACGCACTTGTCGGGCCGCACCCGCAGATAAGTCTCCGAACCGACCGCGCCGCCGTCGCCGGGATGCGCGCGCACCAGCAGGCTCTGCTCGCCTACCCTGATCTTCAGGTCGACGACGTCCCCGAGAAACACCGTCTGATCGACGATGCCGCGCATCACGTTGGACAGGTCGCCCGCCGGCGGCGCGGCGCTCAGGATCTCGACGTCCTCCGGCCGAATCGACAGCGCAACGGTATCGCCCTCGCGGAACGTCCGATCACTCGCCACCACGAAATCACCGAGCGGCGTCGAAGCTCGCCACAGCCCACCCTCGGCAGTGCGCGCGAGGATCTTTCCGTCGAGGAAATTCGTGGACCCGATGAAATCCGCCACGAACTTCGTGGCTGGCCGCTCGTAGATGTCGCGCGGCGAACCGATCTGCACGATCCGTCCCTCGTTCATCACGGCGATCTGATGCGACAGCGCCAGCGCCTCGCCCTGGTCATGCGTCACGTAGACGGTGGTGAGCTTGAGCAGATCCTGAATCCGCTTCAGCTCGAAGCGCATCTTCTCGCGCAACTTCGCATCGAGGTTGGACAGCGGCTCGTCGAGCAGCAGAAGCTGCGGCTCCATCACTAGCGCGCGCGCGAGCGCGAGGCGTTGCTGTTGCCCACCCGACAGCTTCGTCGCTTCGCGTTGGGCAAGATGATCGAGCCCCACCGCCGCGAGCACGCCCATCACCTTGTCCTGCAATTGCTTCTTGTCGAACCGCTTCGAACCGACGCGCAACGGAAACGCCGCGTTCTCGAAAACGTTCATATGCGGCCAGATCGCGTACGACTGGAACACCATGCCGAAGTTGCGCTTATTTGGCGGAACGAACACCCGCCGCGACGACGAGTAGACGGGAACGCCCGCGACCTCGATGTCGCCGGCCACCGGCTTCTCGAGTCCCGCGATCGAGCGCAGCGTCGTTGTCTTACCGCACCCCGAGGGACCGAGCAGCGTGAACAGCTTGCCCTGCGGTACCTCGAATGTCACATCTTGCGCGGCTTTGACCACAGGTCCTTTGCCGCTTCTGTATTCGGTAAATAGCGCCTTGACGGTGAGCACCATTCCCTCCCGGAGTCGTTCTTGTTTCCTGGCAGACGCCGCTTGGCCGTCAGGTCTTTAATGTACGCGCAATCGGCTTCATCGTGATCAGATCCGCCAGCCCCGCATAGTGCGGCCCCGCCAGCCTGCACAAGGGATCGAGCAGCTTCGTCTCGATCTTGCCGTCACGCGTCACCGCGTCGTCGGCATGGATCAGGATCACCTCTCCAATAACGAGACGATTCTTCGTGTCGCCCAGTTCCATGCAATGGCGCAGCCGGCATTCCAGCGCTATCCGCGCGTCAGCAAGCCTTGGAGGCTTGACCATTTCGCTCGGTATTGTGACAAGCCCCAGCGCTGCCGTCTCGCTGGTATCAGAGGGATACTCGATAGCGCTCTGATGAACCGCCTCGACCTGTCCCGTATGCGCGATGTGGACGACGAATTCCTCGCTGCGCATGATGTTGTGCGCGGTATCCTTGTACACGTCGCCCTTCTTGCCGAAGCTCAGCGCCACCATCGGCGGCTTGGGGCAAACGAACGTAAAATGGCTGAAAGGCGCGAGATTGACGACGCCCGCGTCCGACACCGTCGTCACCCAGGCGATCGGCCGCGGCACGATCACGCCGGTCATCAACTTGTAGCAGTCGTCCGCACCGAGCCCTTTGGGATCAATTCTCATCCACGCGCCTCGCCCCGTCTCCAAGCCCCATTCCGGAGCATGTCGCCCGGCTCGGAAGAACTCTATGCGCTCTGGTCCGGTCGCGCTACTGGCCGACCGGCTGGCCGCCCTGCTACTTCGGCAGCGCCTTGATCCGCGGCCCCAACGCCGCGATTTCGGCCTCGATGAAGCGCCGCGCTTCCTCCGGCGTATCGAGCACGGGCTCGAAGCTCGCCTTCGCCAATCGCTCCTGGAAACTCTTCGTCGACATGATCTTCCGGTTTGCCGCTGCCAATTGATCGACGATCTCGCGCGGCGTCGCCGTCGGCGCCAGCACCGCCGTGAACGTCCGCGCGACGAGCCCCGGCAGCGTCTCCGATGCCGGCGCCACCTCGGGCAGTTCCGCGAGCCGCTTCTCCGCGCACACGCTCACGATACGGATCTTGCCCGAGCGGTGCAGCTCGAGC
>CANJPN010000403.1 GCA_947475855.1 Bradyrhizobiaceae bacterium | reverse complement strand
TGGCCGTGCGCCCCGAAGGCGCGAACCATCAGTGAGGGAGGATCTCACCCAGACAATTGTCGATTGGTCTGGAAGCTATCGGGCGGCTCGGTCGGGTAACCGTCAGGGTCGAAGCCCCGTGACAAAGGCCGCCTTGGGCGGTTGAGCGATCCGACGGGCCGTAACGCGTGTGAAGCCCGAGCAGGCCTCGAAAGTGACAAGGCGGATGCCGACCCTCCGGCCATTTGGGGAAGGCAGTACGAGCGGGGAAGCAATCGACACGCGCACCCGCGCGATCCGTCGGGGTAGTGGGCACGGCACGTCGGAAGACGATGGTTCGGGTAATCGGGGGAGACCCGCTGGTGACGAGTGTAGCGGCCTCGACGTCGCTTCTGGCGACGGTCACAGCGGGTGTCGGACGGGGTCGTAGTAGCAGCGAAGCCGGGTAACTCCGGTGGAGCGAAGGGCCCCGACTTCTGGTGCGCTTTTGAAGAAGTCGAGGTGAGGGTGATTGGCGATGAGCCTGACAACGCCTGATAAGATCCGGAGCCTTCAGAGAAAGCTCTACTGCAAAGCGAAGGCGGAGCCCGCTTTCCGCTTCTACGCTCTGTACGACAAGGTCTGCCGCGCCGACATTCTCGAACACGCCTACAAGCTGGCCCGCGCCAATGCGGGTGCGCCGGGTGTCGACGGAGTGACGTTCAAGCAGATCGAGGAGGCAGGCGTCGAAGCGTGGTTGGCGGGTTTGCGCGAGGAACTGGTCGCGAAGACGTATCGGCCCGATGCGGTGCGGCGTGTGATGATCCCGAAGGCCAGTGGCGATGGCGAGCGCCCGCTCGGCATTCCCACGATCCGTGACAGGACCGTCCAGACAGCCGCTAAGCTCGTGCTTGAGCCGATCTTCGAGGCCGATTTCGAGGACACAGCGTTCGGCTACCGCCCGCGTCGGTCGGCAGTCGATGCTGTTAGGGAAGTGCACCGCCATCTCATTGGCGGGTACACACAAGTCGTCGACGCCGATCTCTCCAAATACTTCGACACGATTCCGCACTCGGACCTTCTGCAATCGGTGGCCCGGCGCGTGGTCGACAGAGAAGTGCTGCGCCTCTTCAAGATGTGGCTGAAGGCACCGGTCGAAGAGCGGGACGCGGATGGAACGCGGCGCATGAGTGGGGGCAAGAGCAACACGCGTGGCACGCCGCAAGGCGGTGTCGCGAGCCCGTTGCTCGCCAACATCTACATGAACCGGTTCCTGAAGCACTGGCGCATCAGCGGCTGCGGTGAAGCATTCCGAGCCCATGTCGTCTCCTACGCCGACGATTTCGTCATCCTCAGTCGCGGCCGTGCCGCCGAGGCGCTGACGTGGACGCGTGGCGTGATGACCAAGCTCGGGCTCTCGATCAACGAGGCGAAGACCTCGATCCGAGATGCCCGCAAGGAGCGCTTCGACTTCCTCGGCTATTCGTTCGGACCGCATCGCTTCAAGAAGAATGGAGCGGTGTACCTGAGCGCGAGCCCGTCCAAGAAAAGTGTGCAACGGCTCAAGACGAGCGTCACCGACGTATTGGTGCCTGCCAATATGGAACCGTGGCCGGAGATTTGCGATCAGCTCAACAGCAAGCTGCACGCCTGGTCGAACTACTTCTGTCTCGGAACGCGGCAAGGCATCTTCCGCGCCGTTGATCGCTACATCTATGAGCGCGTACGCGATTTCCTCGCGCGTCGGCACAAAGTGGCAGGACGTGGGACCCGACGGTTCTCGTACGAGGCCGTCTATGCAACCGGTCTCATGCGCCTTGAAGCGAGCCGCTGACTGCCCCGCCGTGTGCCTGCAGTGAAGCCGGTCGGAAAGCCGGATGCCGGAGATCGGCACGTCCGGTTTGATGAGCGGGGATGGGAAACGGAGTGATGGCCATAGGCCCCAAACCACCGCGCCCATCCTCGACTCTACCAATCCCCTATCGTTCCCTTCGGCAGCTTCCGGAGGAGGAGCGGCACTGACGCCAGGTTCGAAGAGAGGCTTGTGACGGTGGCTGGCGAACTACCGCTCCCTCCGCACTCCCGTCATTTCCAGGCCCTACCCAAAATCGCGGGGTGCAGGGGCCGGCCCCTGCCGGGAGAGCGCGAGAGGCGAGTAGCCTCACGCATGGCCGCCAGGCCATCGCGCCACGGCGGCAAGTGTCACGCAAGAGTCTCAACGACCCATGAAACGCCGGATCTCCGAGACGACTGCGCCGGGGGCTTGCTCGGCCGGCATGTGGTCGCACCCCTCCATCACCGCGAGCTTCGCACCGGGAATGCTACGCTGCAGCCTGAGACCGGTCGACAGCGGAACGACCCGATCCTCCCGGCACCACAATGCCAGTACGGGTTTATTGATGCTGGGGTAGCGGGCGATCACGTTGTGAAGGTCAGGGGGTATGATCTGCAACGCGGTCTCGACCAGAGCATGCGGCCCGCCCGGCGCCGACAACGGATCGGCGTAGATCGAGATGTCCTTGTCTGTGAAGCGCTCGAAGCCCACGCTTTCCATCATCAAGGCGACTGTCGCCGTCACTTCCGGCGGAACGAGCATCAAAGCCAGATAAGGCAGTACAGGCTTGCGCAGAAATTCTACGCCCGCCGAGAACGCTTGCGGAAATGCAGGCGCATCCATCACGACGAGACGCGCGATGCGATGCGGCTCGAGCCGGCGGTCCAGTGCGAGACGCAGGGCCACCATGCCACCGTAGGAATGGCCGACCAGGGTCACGCGCGAAAGGTTGGCCTGGCGGATGTAGGCCTTGACCACGTTGGCCTGGTCCGTCGAACTGTAGGCGCGGTCGAACGGTTTGTCCGAGCGCCCGAAGCCCCGGAGATCGAGCCCGATCACGCGGTTGGTGGCGGCGAGCCTCGGAGCAACGAAACGCCAGGAATAGCTCGACCCGCCCAGACCATGCAGGAACAGGATCGGCGGTCCGCGGCCCATTTCCTCGACATAGATGTTGAGCGGAGGCTGCCCGTCAGGGGTCAACCGAACGTGATGGCCGACGGATTCCCGATTCCACGGCTGGGCAGTAACGGGTGCAATTGTGCCCGCTACGGCCTGCCAGCAGACAACGGCAATACACAATTGGAAACTACGCCACCACAGCAGCATCGAGATCCCTGCCACGCAACTTTCCGCCACACTCGGCCGGACAGTAGAGCGGCAGTCGTTGCCAGGACGTTAAGCGATGTCGCTTATCGAGACACCGCAGGGGCAACCGCGATCATTCCAGCGTGATGCTCCAGCGCGCGCGCTCCTGTACCTCTTTAGGGGCTTCCAGGACACGGCGCAGAAGTTCATGGACTTGCGCGCCCGTCCGGGGGGAAACCTCGAGCCGCGCTTTCACGACCTCGTCGATGTAGTCCTTGTCTTGCATCGTTGCGTCAAACGCGCTGCGAAGTGCCGCGACCCGGTCGGCGGGAACCGCTCCGTGGACGAGATACGGCCGCCCGAACTCCTGAACCGTGGCGATAAGCTCCATCGCCTTCTTGTTCAGCGGGTCCTTGACGAAGTTGATCGCGTTGGGCACGCCGGCCTTGTCGGCCGCCGCATGGGGCGTAAGGGCGATCTGATTGACGATCCGCGTCGTGCCCTTGTTGACGAGATCGGGCGAACGGGCGAACAGCGACGACCACGCATAGCCACAGAAGCCCTCGATTTCGTTCCGTTGGATCGCCAGCACGAGGTCCGAGGTGCCCTTGTAACCCGTGATCATCTTGATCTTGGCGCCCGACAGCTTGCGAAACATCACGGTGTGGTCGTGCGTGGTCGAGCCGATCTGATCGCCGCCGAAGATCGCTTCCTTCTCGTGCAGCTCGGCGTAGGACTTCACGGGGCTGTCGGTCCGCATCAGGCACAACGACGTGAACGCTTCGGCGCTGCCGATGTATTGGAACTCCAGCGGCTTGTAGAACACCTGCTTGGCATCGCCGAGGATTGGCTCCACCAGTGCGCCGGGCTGGTTGGCCAGGATGACGGTACCGTCACGGGCTGCGACGTCCGCCAGATAGGTCGTGGCGTTACGCGCGCCAGCGCCCGGCATATTCTTGATCACGAAGTTGGGCGGACCAGGCATGTACTTGACGATGTGCCGCGCGATGATCCGTGCATAGGCGTCAAAGCCACCACCGGCCGGCGAGGCAACCACGATATCGACGTTCTTGCCCTTATAAAAACCGGCGGGATCTTGGGCCGCGGCAACGCCGGTCAGGCAGAACAGCGCCCCGGACATTCCAGCGGCTGCACGCGATGCACGAAAAAAAATCCGTTTCGACTGCATCCATTCCTCCCGGCGTTGTCTGCAACTGAAGATGAGAAGCTAGCACCGGATTTATTCAGGGCAATACCCCGAACGCAAAAGGGCCGGCCCATTTTGGGCCAGCCCTTCTAACCCGCCGGTGTGCAAAAGCGCGACCAGGGCCTCCAGCTTTCTCAAGCGATCGCCGTGACACCGCGCTTGGCCATCACGACGACGGCGTTGGCGCGATATTCGGCTGAGAAATGGATGTCCGTCATCAGGTCGGCATCGGGGATGGTGATGCCGTCGAGCGCCTTCGCCGAGAAGTTGGCCGACAAGGCCTTCTCCATGGCCGGCACGCGAAACACCGACGGGCCAGCGCCCGTCACCGCGACGCGCACATTGGATCCGTACTTGGCGATCATCACGCCAACCACGGCAAACCCCGAAGCAGGGTGCCGCAGCTTCATATACTTCGCTTTGTCCGGCGCCTTGAAGCGCACGCCCGTCACGATCTCGCCCGGCTCGAGCGCCGTCGTGAACAGACCGACGAAGAACTGGTCCGCCGGAATTTTGCGCTTGTTGGTCTCGACGGTCGCATCGAGGCCGACCACGGCCGAGGGATAGCAGGCGGCCGGATCGGCGTTGGCGATTGATCCACCGATGGTGCCCCGATGGCGGACGGCGGGATCGCCGATGCCGTCGGCAAGCTCCGCCAGCGCGGGTAACACGCGCTTGACGTCGGCGTTGGCTGCGACATCGGCATGGCATGTCATCGCGCCGACGTACACTTCCTTGCCCTCGACCTTGATGCCCTTGAGCGCGCTGATGTCGCCGAGATCGACGATGTCGCTCGGTGCAACGAGCCGAAGCTTCATGCTGGGCAGCAGAGACATGCCGCCCGCCAGCAGGCGCGGCTCTTCCGACTTGGATACGAGCGCACTGGCGGCGCCTGCGTCGGACGGGCGATGATAATTGAAATTCTTCATGTCGATTTCCCTCGCCTCGTCTCAGGCCTTGGCCTTGGCGGCCGCCATCTTCGGAGCCGCGTCCAGAATCGCTTCCACGATCCCCTGGTAGCCCGTGCAACGGCAGATATTGCCCTCGAGCTGGCGGCGAACGGTGGCCTCATCGGCATTGGGCATGCGGTTGGCGATGTCGACGCCCATCATGACCATTCCCGGCGTGCAGAAACCGCACTGCAGGCCATGGTGCTCCTGGAACGCGGCCTGCATCGGATGCAGCGTGCCGTCAGCGGCAGCGAGCCCCTCGATGGTGGTGACTGTACGGCCGCTAGCCTGTACCGCCAGCATCGTGCATGACTTCATCGCCTTGCCGTCGACGTGGACGACGCAGCAGCCGCACTGCGTGGTGTCGCAACCGACATGTGTGCCGGTCAGCTTCAGATGCTCCCGGATGAACTGGACGAGGAGGGTGCGCGGTTCGACGCTCCCCGACACCGCCTTGCCGTTCACCGTCATCTTGATTTCGTGCCGCAACTTGACCTCTCCCGAGCTTGAAGTCCGAATGATCTCCGGGGCAGTTCTGCACCATCGGCCGCGCCTTGCCAAGCGGCAGACGGCACCCTCATTCCCCGGCTAGCGTCGGGCGGAGCCGGTGGAACGCGACCCTTGGCGCGTCGGCCAGGGCCCTGGCAATGGCATCGGCGCACCGCAACAGGGTCTCGCGTGCATGCCGGACGACCTTGCCGACGGAGTTGAGCAGGAGGAAGCG
>CANJPN010000402.1 GCA_947475855.1 Bradyrhizobiaceae bacterium | reverse complement strand
GCCGCCTCGCCAATCCCGCGCCCAGCGCCAGTCACGAGCGCACGCCGGCCATCGAGACGGAAGGAAGGCGGTGAGAGATCGGGCATCGGTGTCCCCATGGAATGTGATCGGGATGGCCCTCTAACCAGAAATCCCCCACCCCGCCAACAGATGTTCACCTGTCGCAGATCACCTTAGGCCGAAAGTGGCCGGGATTCGCGTTCCGGCCGTAGAATGAAAGTGGAATGCATAGTGTGCCGCGCCCATTACTTGGGCAATTCAAGTCACAAGTCATTCCGGTGCTCGTCACCGGGATCCATGCTGCACCAATTGCCATGTTCTGGGTTGGGGTATTCTGAATCCCGGGCACAAGGCCCGGGATGACCATATATCAGTTGAACTGAATCGCCCTGCGCGCCCTGCTCACTTCCAGAACTTCGCACTCGCGATCCGCGCCCCCTCGGCCATCGCCGC
The DNA here is from genome assembly GCA_947475855.1 of Bradyrhizobiaceae bacterium. Classification (GTDB taxonomy): domain Bacteria; phylum Pseudomonadota; class Alphaproteobacteria; order Rhizobiales; family Hyphomicrobiaceae; genus CAMDPA01. The sequence goes on along the minus strand of CANJPN010000402.1, from coordinate 5,525 downwards.
GAGTTTCGCCCAGACGACGTCGGGATCGACGGCCGCCTGCCCCACCCACGTGCCGAAACCGCAATCGCTGCCCGCGATCACATTCTCGCGTCCGACCAAACTCGCATAGCGCCCGATGCGCTGTGCAATCAGCTCGGGATGCTCGATGAAATTCGACTTCGACTCGATCACGCCGGGGATCAGCACCTTGCCGTCCGGCAGCTTCACGCGCTCGAACATTTCCCACTCGTGTGCATGCCGCGGATTGGCGGCCTCGAGGGAAATTGCAGCGGGCTTCGCCTTCACGACGATATCGAAGATGTCGGCGAGCGGCACGTCGCAGTGATGCGGCCCCTCGTAGTTGCCCCAGCACAGATGCATGCGAAGGCGCTCGGCGGGAACATTGCGCAACGCGTAGTTCAAAGCCTCCACATGCTGCGCAGCCCGCTTGCGGAACTCGGCCAAGCTCAGGTCCGCATACTGGATATGCCGCCCCATCCCGAGATCCGGGCAATCGATTTGCAGATCGAACCCGGCGGAAGCGACCGTCTCGTATTCCTGGCTCATCGCCTCTGCGATCGCCTCGAGATAAGCCTCCTGGCTCGGATAATGATCGTTGCGGAAGAACAGCGACACGACGCCGGGCGAAGCAGCGCTCAAGAAACCGCACGGCTCCGGTCGGTCCGCCAACGCCTCCGCGAGATTTTCCACGTCCACGATCGCAGCGTCCGCATCCCTCACGGAGATCGGCGCATTGCATGCCGGCGTCTTCCGCCGCGACCGGCCGGGATCGTTGAACACGCGGGCGGCGAGCTGTGGAAACGCCGCGAGGTCCTGGTAGACAAAGGAATTGCCCGTGCCGCCGAACCCATTCAGCCGGTCCTTGATGTACGTCGCATAGCTCGGCTTCGACATCTCCCCGTCGTTGACGAGATCGATACCCGCCGCCAACTGCTTTTGCACGACCTCCGCCACCGCGGTCTTCACACGCGCGGCAAGTGCGTCCGGCTCGACTGGAACGCCCTCTTCCTTCGCGTACATCATGCGGATCAGGTCGTCCGGACGCGGCAGGCTACCCGTATGCGTCGTCAGGAACCGCTTGGTGCTTCGCATTCAAAAGTCCCTCCTGAGCCGGCCACGCCCCCGCTTCCTACTCCGCCGCCTCGCCATACGGCACATTCCGCCCGCCATAGCGCCGCACGCGCACGTTGGCCTGCTCGGCGTGCCCGACGAAGCCTTCCAGGATGCACAGCCGCGAGCAGTACTCGCCGATCGTCGCGCTCGCCTTGTCGGTCAGCACCTTCTGGTACGTGCACGTCTTCAGGAACTTGCCGACCCACAGGCCGCCCGTATAGCGCGCCGCCTTCTTCGTCGGCAGCGTGTGGTTCGTCCCTATCACCTTGTCGCCATACGCGACGTTCGTGCGGGCGCCTAAGAACAGCGCGCCGTAGTTGCGCATGTTGGCGAGGAAATAATCCGGATCCCGCGTCATCACCTGCACGTGTTCGGACGCGATCCGGTCGGCCTCCTTGACCATCTCGGCTTCGTTCTCGCACACGATCACTTCGCCGTAGTCGGCCCACGCCTTACCCGCCGCATCAGCCGTCGGCAGGATCGCCAGTAGCCGCTCGACCTCGGCCATGGTCGCTTTCGCGAGTTTCTCCGAGTTGGTCAGCAGCACCGCCGGCGAGGTCGGCCCGTGCTCGGCTTGGCCCAGCAGGTCCGTCGCACAGATCTCGGCATCCACCGTCTCGTCCGCGATGATCAGCGTCTCCGTCGGCCCCGCCAGCAGATCGATGCCGACGCGCCCGAACAACTGCCGCTTCGCCTCCGCCACGAACGCGTTCCCCGGCCCCACGATCATGTCGACCGGTGCGACCGTCCCTGTCCCCAGCGCCATCATCGCCACGGCCTGCACGCCGCCGAGCACGTAGATCTCGTCTGCCCCGCCGAAATGCATGGCCGCCACGATCGCGGGATGCGGCCCGCCCTTGAACGGCGGCGCACAACCGATCACACGCTTCACGCCCGCGACCTTCGCGGTTACGATCGACATATGCGCCGACGCCACCATCGGATAGCGCCCGCCAGGCACGTAGCAGCCCACGGAATCCACCGGGATATGCTTGTGCCCGAGGATCACGCCGGGGTGTGTTTCCACTTCGATATCGGTCATCGAATAGCGCTGCGCACTGGCGAAATTCCGCACCTGCGCCTGGGCAAACTGAATGTCCTCGAGATCCCGCGCCGGCACCTGCGCGATCGCCCTCTCGATCTCCTCGGGGCTCAGCCTGAACGAGGCCGGCGACCAGTTGTCGAACTTCTGCGACAGCTCGCGCACGGCCTTGTCGCCGTCCTTCTCGATGCTGGCGAGGATGTCTTCGACGGTCTTGCGCACCTTGGCGTCGGCCGCCTTGATCTCGGTTGCGTCCATTCCGCGCTTGAGGAAACGAGCCATCTGTCACCTGTCGAGCTGTGAAAACCAAACCCGAAGGGCCGGCGCCTGCTGCCCAGGCCTACCAGATTTTTGACAGCCCACAACTGCCCGTAACCTTCACTCTTCCAATCCCCCCCGACACACCCTATATCAGGAGTGCCGGAGCAATCCGGCTATGGCGATAAACGCGGTCGGAATAAGTCTTTCGGACCCGGGGGCGGTACCCGGCGCCTCCACCACCAACCCATTTGAACTTATGGAAAAAGTGGGCTGTTGATGGGGGCGAACTAGGATCGACGAGGGATGTAAAGGGCTTGCTTTTGCCCGGCATGGTACCACCGTTACCGGACCATCCAGAATAGTTGCCAATGACAACTATGCTGAGGTTGCCGTCGCTGCTTAATGCAGCGCCAGCGCCTGAACCTAAGTCCTCAACCTTAGCCGGTTGAGGCGCGGTCCGGGGGGCACCGGGCAACAGAAGCCCCCCATTTTCACTACTTGATCGTCCTACGTGCGAGCCAAGGACGACGTTCTTGTCGTCTCCTGAGAATGGCTCGTCTCGATCAAGCGCCACCGATCCGCACCATGTCGTGGACGGCCGTCTTCACGGCCGTGACGGGGTGCGTGTGACGAAGTTCGCAAACTTTGACGACAACCGTGTCATCAAATGCGTCGTCATGGTCCGCGAAGGCGGACCATCCACGGCTCCTTTGGGGTTACGAACCGTTCACGAGATCTGAGCGGATAAACGGATCGTCCACTACCCGCCGCACGCCTCTCAACGCTTCCGCGATGCCTTGGTCACGTGCTTGCGAAACGCCTGTAGCGTTTCCTCGGACACGTGGTGCTCGACGCCCTCCGCGTCCGCCTCTGCGGTCTCAGGCGACACGCCCAGCGAAATCAGGAAATCCCGCACCAGCTCATGCCGCTCGCGAGAAGCGGTGGCCATTTCCTGGCCCTCGTCGGTCAGGAAGATCGAGCGATAAGGCTTCGAAGTGACGAGCCCATCGCGCTGCAGACGCTGAATCGTGTTGTTGACAGTCGCATTGGATACGCCGAGCCGCTGCGCGAGATCGACCACGCGCGCCTCCCCCGTCTCCTCGATCAGGCCAGCAATCAGCTCCACATAGTCTTCCGCGACCTCCGTCTGATGCGCGTCCCGTACGCGCCGGAAGCCTTCCGCCTGGAGGCTCGCTCGTCGCGTGTTGTCATTGGCGCCGGCCATTCCAAGCTCCCAGTTGTCGCGTTCACGTCTTACCCGAATTCCGGTTTGACAACAAGTTTAGTCTCCACTAACTTTCTCAGGATGTACAAAATAGCTTAGCGTCCGATCTCAGACGCCCGGGCTCGCAAGCTGAATTCAGGCTGTTTCGCGCCCCCTTCGGCCGATGACGCCTAGGCGGATGAAGGATTACCGATGCAGACCGCAATCCCTCCCAAGCAGCAACAGCCCGGCCACTTGGAAGCCGACAACGGCTGGCAGCGCAGCCGCGGCGAGCCCCCGCTGATCGAGGTTTTCCGCAGCATTCCCGTTAGCGCCACCGCCACGCCATGGCGCAGGTTCCTCTCCTTCCTCGGCCCCGGCTATCTCGTCGCTGTCGGCTACATGGACCCCGGCAATTGGGCAACTTCGTTGGCGGGCGGCGCCCAATTCGGCTACGCGCTGCTGTTCATCGCACTACTATCCAACATCATGGCGATCATCCTGCAGGCGCTGTGCGCGCGCCTCGCCGTGGCCTCGGGCCGTGACCTCGCTCAAGCCTGTCGCGACGCGTTTCCACGCTGGCTGTCCTGGCCACTGTGGCTGTTCGCCGAACTTGCGATCTGTGCCACCGACCTCGCCGAGGTGATCGGCACGGCAATCGGCCTCAACCTGCTTTTCGGCATTCCCCTGGAGATCGGCGTCCTCATCACGGCCTTCGACGTCTTTCTGATCCTCTGGCTGCAGAACAAAGGTTTCCGCTGGATCGAGGCGTTCATCATCGCCCTGCTTGGAGTGATTGCCCTCTGCTTCCTCGTCCAGATCGCGCTGGCGGATCCGGATTGGGGCGCGGTGGTCCGCGGCTTTGCACCGACGACCGACATCCTGAAGAACTCGAACATGCTCTACCTCGCGCTCGGCATCATCGGCGCGACGGTGATGCCGCACAATCTCTACCTGCATTCGGCGATCGTTCAGACGCGTGCCTATGGCGAAACGCCGCCGGAAAAGCGCCTGGCGCTGAAATACGCGACGATCGACTCGACCGTCGCTCTGATGTTCGCCCTCACGATCAACGCCTCGATCCTCATTCTCGCCGCCGCAACCTTCCACAAAGTGGGGCAGACCGGCGTTGAGGAACTGTCGAAGGCGCATGAGCTGCTGCGCCCTCTACTCGGCTCGTCGATCGCCCCTTCTCTGTTCGCGATCGCGCTGCTGTGCTGCGGCCTCAACTCGACCGTGACCGCGACGATGGCGGGCCAGATCGTCATGGAAGGCTTTCTCGACATCCGGCTGGCTGCATGGCTGCGGCGATTGGTAACCCGTCTGGTCGCCATCGTCCCCGCGATTGCAGTCACCATCATCTACGGCGAGGGTCAGACCGCGAAGCTCTTGATTCTGAGCCAGGTCGTTCTGAGCTTCCAGCTACCGTTCGCTATCGTCCCCCTCGTCATGTTCACAGCCTCACGCTCCAAGATGGGCGAACTCGTCGCCCCGCGCTGGCTGACGGTCACGGCCGCCGTCATCGCGGCCATCATCATCGCACTAAACGTAAAGCTCCTGACCGATTTGGCCATGGGCTGAACCTCGGCGGGGCTGCCGGAGCCATCACAATTGGCTCCGGCAGAATTCCGCAAGAAGCCACACTGGAAACCCTTTGTTCACCGTGTTTGCAGGCAGCGCCTCGACCCGTCGCATCCTTTCTCGCTGCTTAACCACCTTGCTCTAAGCTTCTGCCATCAGTTCGCGTGCTGCTTCCCCGTAACCGTAAGCCAGTCCGCGCCATGAATGCGCGATCCTGCGCGCGGCGGCGCTGGTACATTGGTGGTGTTCCGAACGAGGGCACCGCACATGGACGACAGCACATACATCGGCTTGAAGGCGCGGCCTCGGGAGCGGGTCGACATC
>CANJPN010000401.1 GCA_947475855.1 Bradyrhizobiaceae bacterium | reverse complement strand
CCATTCGTGCCGCCGGAGAACCGTAAGGCGCTGGAATTGATCGTCAGCCAGCAAGTGTTCCAGAGGCCATTCATCGCGCCGCCCGGCACGCCTGCCGATCGGGTGAAGATGCTGCAAGACGCGTTCATGGCAACGATGAAAGATCCGGAGTTCGTGGCCGATGCCGACCGCATCAAGGTCACATTGGGGCCGCGCAGCGGGCCTGAGGTTGCAACACTGGTCTCCAGCATGTATGGCGCACCACAGGCCGTCATCGATCAGATGACAAAAGCACTCAAGCCGTAGTTGATTCGAGGAGAATCCTTATCCAACCAGCGAATCGCGAAAGCGATTCCGTCTGGTCGGATGATCCCCTGGTGGCCACGGCCGTTTCGACGGTGGGCGCGATCGCGCTTTCGATCTGCACGGATATGTTCCTGTCGCTGGCGGAGCGGCCCGCTTGGCTCGTGCAAATCGCACGGCTGAAGTTACCTCAACGAGCGGGCGGCCTCATCTGGCCACCAGATAGCCTGCCGGCTCAAGCGGCGGAATGCGTTCGTCCTTTGCTGCGATCATACGGCGGCTGAAGTTTTCCACTGTGATGCCCAGCGTTTCGTGACGCGTCAGGTGGCCGAGCAGATAAGGGTGCGCGCCGAGCTCGAATAGCCGGCCGACCTCGCCTGCGATCAACAATGCACGCTCTTCATCGGTCAAGTCGAACGGGGCGAGCGCCGCTTCCGGATCGGCATCCAGGGCTGACCGGAAATCATCGTCGTGGCCGACCCGTTGGCACACCTTGTTGACCATGTAGGCGCTCATTCTTGTCATCCCCTAATCGGGTCACAGAGCACGAGCCTTACAGACCGGAGTTCATCTGGTCAGCTGATCGCCAGCCTCGCCATGATGATGGGGAGGACGAGCACGCCTGCCGCCCATAGGAAAGCCGACGATATATTGGCGATTTGAAACGGGAACTGCTTCATCGCAAATGAGCCGGCGACAACCGGGATAACGGCCCGAACGGGACCGAAGAAGTGTCCAAAGAACACCCCCCACGCGCCCCACTTGTCGAAGAACTCGCGGCCTCGCGACAGCATCTCTGGCCGTTTGCTGAATGGCCAGATCTTATCGATGTCGTCCTTGAAATAGGCACCGAGCCAGTAAGAAAGCGAGTAGCCGATCGCGCCGCCAGCGCCGGCGGCCAGCCAGACCGTAATAATCGTCGCGACACTCACGCCGGAGCCGCCGATGAGGCCCGCGATGAAAACGAGGATGACGGTGGAAGGAAGTACCAGGGAGATGAAGGCAAGGCTTTCGCCTAGCGCGAGCAGAAACGTGATCGGTGCAATCCAGGCCTGATTCTGCTCGATGAAGGCAATGATGCTCTGGACTAAATGTTCCATGATCGATCGCTTGGCGTCGCGGCCTTGACGGAGGGCGCGCGGCGGGGTGAGCCGCCCTGGGTTGCAATGGCCGCAAACTAGCCTATTCGGGCATGAGCGCGCCTGAAGAGCATAACGCAGCGTTGTAACGAAATTGTTGCGACGGAAGCGGACGCAATCGCGCGATGCGAGTTACAAAGACAGCAACTGACGCCGGGATGCGCCGTTCTTGTGGCGATAGAAGGGGACCGCTGCGGACGCGCCTGCGGCAAGGCCCTCGGCGTCGAGTTTCAAGCGGTCGATCAGATCTTCGAGAACGACACGGGTGATTGCCGGCAGATCGAGTGCGCGCATTTCCTCGAAGGTGAACCAGTCCAGGCTCGACAATTCGCCGTCATTGACATCCGTGCGAACGGCCACCGCTGATACGTCGGCGTAGAAAAAGCGGCTATCATAACGGCGCGGCCGGCCGGGCGGCGTGATGGCTCGGGCGAAGAAGCGCAACTGGCTCAACTTAGGCATGCAGCCCTGTGCATAGAAAGCTTGCCAGCTTTCGGCTTCCACCGGCCGCTGCGGCGTGCCCTTTGCGCCGACCAGGAGGCCGGTTTCCTCGAACGTCTCCCGGATCGCAGCCAGGGCGATCGCCCGTGCGCGCGCGGCAGACGGCGTCTCGCGCATGTCGATAAGGAGCTTGGCGACGTCGCTCTCGTGTAGTTCGTCGACGACTTCGACATCGCGGTCGGCGGCATCTACGCGGCCACCTGGGAACACGTACTTGCCCGGCATGAACACCTGATCCATGCGGCGTTTGCCCATCAGGATGCGCTGCTCTCCGCTCGAGGTGTCGACAATGATCAGCGTTGAACTGTCCCGAGGCTTCGCGGCAAGGATCTTGTCGCTGCCGCGTGACGCCTGGCCGGCTTCGCTCATAGGCCCCTCTCGTTGTTCGTTACCCTTGGAATGGGCCCTGGAGCCGCCGGGTCCGCGCCACCGCCGAAGCCGTGCATGCGTAAGGCCCACTGCAGACCAATCAAAGCACCTTTTACCATGGGCAACAACACGAGCGACAGTATCACTGTCAACGGCAGCCACAGCGCCATATGCACCCAAGTAGCAGGTGCAAAGGCTCGCTCTACGGCAAGCACTCCCCCGACAATAATGTGGCCCACGATAAACATGGTGAAGTATGGCGGCGCATCGTCCGCGCGCTGGTGATGGAGTTCAGTGCCGCACACACTGCACACCGGATTCACTTTCAGGAATTTTCCATAGATGCGGCCTTTGCCGCACGAGGGGCAGGCGCAGGCCAATCCACGGCCCATCGCCTGCCAGACGTTGCGCTGATCCGCACTGACGGCGTCGCCGAACTTCTCGCTCTGGATGTTCATCGCCGCACTAGTCCATGGACGCGCGCGAGGCGTCAAGGGGACGAAGCAGCGCGGGTTGGAGCGTTTCGGTTTGGTACTTCTGCTTGAAATGATAGGTTCACGACGAATGGCTCAGGAGAATCCAATGCCCGCGATAACTCATGCCGACGTGCCGGCCGAGCCTTTGCGAAACGGCTCAACATACCAGACCGTGGTTGGCGACAAGGCGGGTACGACACCTGTCCTCATCGGCATCCAGACCGCGCCCCCGGGCTACAAGTCCCAGCTCCATTCCCATCCCTACATGGAGATCATCACCGTTCTGGAGGGGGAAGGCGAAGCGTGGCTCGAAGACACCGACGGCATCATCGCCTTGCGACCCGGCGTGTCGCTGATGATGCCGGCAGGCATGAAGCACTGGTTCGCCGCGACCGGCGAAGCGCCGCTCAAGATCATGGGCGTGCATGCTTCGCCGCGCCGAACCGTCCAGGTCCACGCGGAGTAGCCTCGAGTTCACTGCCTCGCTGTTCGGAGAGTGCAACCCGGATCAGCCGCTCTCGACAGCCGCGCGGATTTCCGCGTCCGACTTTTCCGACAAGCACATGCCAGCGGCGGCAATGGCCTTGTCCGACATGCCGTGGAATTCGGAATCCTTGGCTTTGGCCTCGATCAGTTGGACGTGATGGCCAAGTGCTGCCAGCTTGTCCGCCCATGCCTTCTGCTCACTGAACGGAGCGACTTTGTCACGCGGGTCGCCGATGACGAAGCTGCGGCGGCCTGGCACGGCCGGGATGTCTCCAGCCTTCAGCATGGGCACGAGATAACCGCTGCCGGGATCGCCGAAGATGCTGGTGCGTGCGGTACCGCCGCCACGAAGACGGGGCACGTCATAGGCACCTGCCCCCATCGCCGCACAGGCGATATCGCGACGCCCGATCACCAGGAGCTGCGCGATGATACGAGAACCGCCAGACTGACCAGCCAGAGCCAGCCGGCGGATACCGAGTTTGTCCTTGAGCGCGTCGACGGCGGCATCGATCACCTGGCCCTCATCGCGGCGGCCACCGAGAAGGTGAAACCCGCTCGACCCCATGAGCCCGGGACGGCCCACAATCACAACGGGGACACCCTGCTGCGCGGCAATGCTGCTCGCGCGGCGCTGATTGCCCTTGCGAGCTTCCTCCTGCGTAGACCCGGCTAGCTGCTCCTCGGAGATGTCGCCGCCGAAATAGAGCAAGGCCGAACTGGCACCCTGGATGTTGGGCGAGGCTGCAAAAGCGATGCATTCCACGCCGTCGGGCAATACGGTCCAAACGCGATCCTCGAGGCCGAGGCATTGGGCGCGCGTGAGCTTTTCAACGCGCGCGTCTGCACCGCTGCCGACGTTGAGCTGGGCTACGGGTTCCTGCTGCGTCTCGTGCTGTGGTCCGAACGAGCGCCAGCCGAAGAAGAGGACGGCTAGGACGCCGATCCCGATCCACATGCTCTGCGCGCCCAAGAAGCCATCATTGTTGGCCATGATCGACGCCATCCGTCCGATGAAAGAGTTGCCGCATTTGTCTCGATGCTGCACGTCATAGATAGCAGAGCGAGGCGCATTCGGGATCTCTACAAACCCGAATGTGCAACTGTTCTGAATGCTCGTGCACTCACATCGATGTGTAAAGACCCCAGTTCTCGGCTGCGCCTCGGGCGGAGACGCAACAGAGAGAGAATGTCCTGGGAGTTGCGGCGCGATTCACTCATCGTCCGCGACTACGCTACCTTGCTGTTTGCCATCTGCCAAACCCGTTCGGGTGACAGCGGCAGGTCGTGCGGCTCAACGCCAAGTGCATTAGCGACTGCGTTTGCGAGCAGACCGCCGGTCGGGATGATGCCACCTTCGCCTGCACCCTTGGCGCCGAGCGGATTATTCGGCGACGGCCTCAGTTCCATCGCGTGCACCTCGATGCTGGGATAATCGCTGGCCGTCGGCATGAGGTAGTCGGCAAAGGAACCCGTGAGGAACTGGCCTTCTTCGTCGTAGACGAGGTGCTCCAACAGCGTTCCGCCCAGCCCCTGTACGATCGCGCCCAGCGCTTGGCCGTGGAGCGTCGCCGGATTGACGATACGGCCGACATCCTCGACGGCCATGTAGTCCAACACATCGACCTTGCCGGTCCCTGGGTCGACGGCGACATGAACCGCATGGGCACCGTAGGAGTAGGTGCGCTTGGGCGACGAATAAACGCCATCGGCAGCAGGAACGTCCGCGCTCATTTCGGCGAACGTCACGGTGCGGCCATCAGGACCGCGCGCGATGCCTTCCGCAATCACGATCTCATCTGAGCCGCATCCCAGACGCTTGGCGGCGGCGCCTCGGATCGACGCCTTCAGCTTTTCCGCAGCCAGCGAAATCGCAGTCCCCGCCATAACGGTGGAGCGCGATGAGAACGCGCCGCCGCCCTCTTCGACAAGGCCGGTCGAGCCGTGCTGAACTCCTGCGATGCGCTCCAGCGGCAAATCCAGGAGGTCGCCGGCGATCTGACGGAATATCGTCTCGATGCCCTGGCCGATGCCGGAGGAACCAACATTCACCATCACGCGGCCGTCAGCTTCGAGGATCAGGCGCGCGCTCTCCTTGCCGGAGCCGGCGCCCTCCAGATAGCAGCCGAGCGCAATGCCGCGTCGGCGGCCATCGACCAGCTTGCCGGCGAGCTTCGCCTTTTCGTCCCATGCAAACGACTTGATGCAATGTTCGAGCGTGATCGAGTAGTCGCCGCTGTCGCATTCGGACGGGATGTTCAGCGGGACCACGGTCGGCATGGGCCATGGCATGTCGTCGTCACGAACGAGGTTGCGGCGGCGCATCTCCACCCGGTCGATCCCGAGGTCGGCAGCGGCCAGGTCGATCATGCGCTCGCGAAAGAAGTCGGCTTCGTATCGGCCGGGGCCGCGATATGTGCCAGACGGTGTCTTGTTCGAGACGACCAGCGTCGCGGTCGAACTGACGTTTTCAATGCGATAGGGGCCAGGGAGAACCTGCGCAATATTGCGGGGCGGTGTTGAACCCGTCGTACGGATGTAAGCGCCCGTGTTGACGATGGAGCGCGCACGGAGACCGCGAATACGACCGTCCTGTTCGCAGGCGATCTCGATATCGCACTCGGCCTCGCGAGAATGATTGGTCGCCATGAGATTCTCGCGCCGATCCTCGAGCCAGCGGACAGGCCGGCCAAGCATCCGCGATGCAAATGGTACAAGATAGTCTTCCGGGTAGAACTCGCCGCGCACGCCGAAACCTCCGCCGACGTCATT
>CANJPN010000400.1 GCA_947475855.1 Bradyrhizobiaceae bacterium | reverse complement strand
TCAATGAAGTGCCATTGACGTTGATGGTGCGAAAGACGTTTCCGGCAAATGACCTCCAAGGGTTCATCGCCTACGGCAAGGCTAATCCTGGCGTGCTCAACTTCGGCACCGGTGGCGTCGGCTCGGCAAGCCATCTCGCTTGCGTGCTGATGAGCACGATGGCCGGCATCAAGACTGTTCATGTTTCCTATCGAGGCGGCGGGCCCGCCTTCAATGATTTGATTGCCGAACAGATCGATTTCATGTGCGAAGCCACGTCCACGGCTCTGCCACACGCCCAGCACGGTTCAGTCAAGATACTCGCAATGCTGACCAGGCAGCGCGCGGCGGTCGCGCCCGCCATCCCCACGGCTGACGAGCAAGGATTGAAGGATCTCGACGTCGCGAGTTGGTACGCACTGTTCATGCACGCGGCGACGCCGTCACATATAATAAAGCGGCTCCGCGACGCGACAGTGCAGGCGGCGTCATCGCCGGAAATGCGAAGCCGTCTTGAGCCGCTTGGCATCACCTTGATCACGGGCAGCGACAATACTCCGGAAAACCTCGGCCGCTTCCTCAAATCCGAGATTGAAAAATGGTCGGCTCCAATAAAGCTGAGCGGAGCGCGAATGAATTGAAAGGGCGAACCATGGAAGTGCGATAGGCGAGGTGTCTGGCCGACGGTGAATGCCGCGCCGGCCGAAATGAAACGTCGTTGCGAGAAATGCGCTGGATCCTTGTCTTGCTCGGTTTGCTGCAGCCAAGTAGAGTTCACTCCTGAGCGACGGGCGCTCGGATCTCCGCCAATGCCAAGCGCCGCCCAGATTTAGATCGCCGCGGGTCCAACAAGAGTACGATCGAGAATACGCCCTTGGAAATTTAAACGGTAACGCAATTCCCTCGAGAGATGGAGGCGAACGTGATCCGCAAGATGCCTTTCGCATTCGCGCTTGTTGTATTGCTCGTGACCACCGCGGCTATTGCCCAGACACCGCCCGCCGCTCCTTCCTTCGCAGGCAAGACAGTCATCCTGAAGATCGGGTGGCCGCCGGGTTCTGGAAATCATACGATCGGCAGGCTCGTTGCCGATCACATCGGACAGCACATTCCCGGCCAGCCCAAGGTCATCGCACAAAACCAACCGGGCGCCGCCACGTTCGCGCTTGCCAACTACATGTACAACATCGCACCCAAGGACGGCACGGTTCTCGGGTACATCTCACAAACGGCAGCTACCGAGGAATTGGTCGGAAATCCTGCGATCCAATTCAAGACCGCCGAGTTCGGCTGGCTAGGTCGTGTCACGTCGTACAACATGGTCCACGTGACGTGGCACACTTCGAAGGTCAGAAACATTGCGGATGCCTTGAGCCATGAGACGACCGCGGGCGCAGACGCCGCCGGTTCGACCACCTACAATTATCCCTTTTTGATGCACAAAGTGCTGGGGTCGAAGTTCAAGATGGTGACGGGGTATCCTGGCACGGCCGCGACCGCGCTGGCGATGGAGCGCGGTGAAGTCGATGGCATCAGCACCGGCTGGTTTACGATCAAGAGCGTCCGCAAGAATTGGCTGGACGAGAAGAAGATCAATGTCCTCGTCCAGTTCCTGCGGGAGCGCCACGCGGATCTGCCCGATGTGCCGACTATCGTCGATCTGGCGCGCACGGCGGAGGAGCGGCAGCTCTTCGAGATGTTTGCCAGCGAAGGGGAAATTGGAAAGGCGATACTTGTCCCCCCCGGCGTTCCCGAGCCCACACTGGACGTTTTGCGCGACGCCTTCATGAAGATGACGAAGGATCCGGCATTCGTCGCTGATGCCGAAAGAGTCCAGGTGGAATTGGCTCCGATGCCGGGTGATAAGCTGCAGAAGCTGATTGCATCCACGACCAGCACACCAATGAAAACCGTGTCGTGGGCAAAATCCATCTTCAAATAGGAGCGGCGCAAGGGCCTTCGGGAGCTTTGTCCGCGGGCGTTTCCGCTCTTTTGTCGGACCGCTGTGAGGCAGGATTTGTCGATAGGGAATTTCCAGTCGTGCGCACCGCTGCTCAACGTGTAGCAGGGCGTCGTTCGACAGGAATGAAATAGAGTTTCAAAAGCAAGTTTAGCGGGCGTGGTGGACGTGGCGGATTGACACTGTGTAGCAGCCATAGTCTGCTGGAGAAAGACACGAGAATTCAAGGAGGGGGCTCAATGGCGGAAGTGCTCGTGTGCAAGCGCGGTGAGCTTGCCGACGGCGCAGTGCGCATCGTGTATTTCGATAAACACGAAATCGCGGTGATCCTGCAAGACGGAGCGTACTATGCATATCGCAACGTCTGCCCACATCAGGGCGGCCCGGCGTGCGAAGGCATCAGGGTGCCGCGCGTAATAGATGTTGTCGATGAACACGGCGCCTATCACGGCCAGTCCTACGACAAGGAGCAGATGCACATCGTCTGCCCTTGGCACGGTTACGAGTTCAATTTGAAGACCGGCGAGCATCCCGGAAACAACCGGATCAAGCTGAAGAAGTACGATATCGTCGAGCGCGGGGGCGAGGTCTATGTCGCAGTCTGATGAGTCCGCGCGTAGATTTTCCGAGCTGGCCAGCGAGGTGGCGGCGCTCTGCGCAGAGGCGATTGAGGCGGACAATCTCGATGCCGTCCCGAACGATGCGCTCGGGCAAGTCTTGGCCAGCGTCGTTCGGCTGTATGCGGCCAAGGCTCAAGTCGGGCCGGCACCGTTTCCTTTCGCACGCAATAGCGGCGTAACTCCAACCGACGTCATGATCGGCTGCACTGCAATGCTCGATGGACTTGCGCTCAATGTATTCGAGCTCGGCATGTGGCAGGACATGTCGGGCATCGGCAAGCTGAACTACGAAGAAAAAAAACGCGCCCGGGGAGGATGAGATGGGAAATGCAACAGGTTTTGGTGCGAGGTATCGCGATGTCGACCTCACCGAGTTCGACACCCGCCAAGCGCTGGAGCACGCTGCCAATCAGGCCGTGGAGCGGCGCTACGAAGATTTCATGATCGTCGACTGTGATTCCCATCATTACGAAACGGAATCGTTCAAGGAGATCGCGGAGTATATCGAAGATCCGGTTATGCGGCACGAAGCCACTTATCAGGGCTTCTCAGGCGGCGGCATCAACATCGGAAAGGGCAACCATCAGGAGATGGGGGGCCGTATCATTCGCTACAGGGCCCGCAAAAAGGAGATCGTGCCGCCGTCCCCCCACCGCGACATCACCCTGATGCGCCGCTGGATGGACGCGATGGGAACCGACGTCGCCTGCATGTTTCCCACGCCGATGCTCAACTTGGCGCTGTCGCCGCGAGAGGATATCGAAACGCAATTGGCCTGGGCTTACAATCGTTGGCTCTGTGAGCGGATTCTGGCGCATGATACCCGCATTCGCTCGATGCTGTATCTGCCGTTCCACAATCCGGAAGAATGCCTGAAGGTCGTCAATGCGTTTGCCGAAAAGCCCGGTGTCATCGGCTTCATGGTGACGTCGACGCACTACCGCGCAGTGCACGACAACACTTACGCGAAGACATACCGGGCACTGGAAGAGCGCGGCCTTCCGCTCGCCTTCCACAGCGCCAGCGGCACAGGCTCGGAGGAGGGGCTGCGCCTGCTCAATCGGTTCATGGGTGTGCATACGATGGGGTTTTCCTGGCACAACATCCTGCACATGACCAACTGGATCACCAACGGCATGCCAGAGCGATTCCCACGGCTAAAGACGCTGTGGATCGAAAGCGGTCTCGCCTGGGTCCCGTTCGTTATGCAGCGGCTCGACAACGAATGGATGATGCGCAATTCGGATGCGCCGCTGCTTAAGAGGCTTCCGAGCGACTACATGCGGGAAATGTTCTATTCGACCCAGCCCATGGAGATGGTCAACAACCTTGAGATGCTGCAGGCCACGTTCAAGATGATCAACGCCGAGACGCAGCTCTGCTACGCTTCCGATTATCCGCACTGGGATATGGATCTACCGAGCGTGATCTACGATCAACCGTTTCTCAGCGAGCAGGCCAAGCGCAACATACTGGGCGGCAACGCGCAACGACTGTTCAAGCTTGATACGATCCTCTCTGACGTGAAATTGCAGCGCCGAGCAGCACGTGGGGGGGCAAGCCCGCCACAGTGAGCGCGAGGCCTCGCCAGATAGGGTGCGGAGGCTGGGCTAGTTGCCGTTGAACTGGCAATTGAGCCGGTACACAAACCCCACCTGAACTCGTAGGTTGCAAGATCAAGGGATACTGAGTGCGAGTTGCCAGCAACTTGGCAAAGGCAGAATAAGTGTCCAGGTCTGTTCACGAAATTCTATAACAGACTGTATTTGCGGGGTTTTGGCTTGGTGAGCCGGGCGGGGATCGAACCCGCGACCACATGATTAAAAGTCACGTGCTCTACCGCTGAGCTACCGGCCCGCGGGCGCGTGGATAGGCGCTTTCCGCGGGGAATGCAAGCGAGCAGCGAGACAAGTATGCGCGCAAGCCGCTTCTGGAGAATTTGGGCCAGCGCCGATGCGGCCGCGAGTTCTATTTCGAAACGGGCTTGCAAGCCCGCAATTGTGCGACATCTGACTGAAGCGTGCTCGGCTGGAGTCACGCTTCGGCCTTCGATTTGAGGTCGCGCAGCCCCTGCTCGAACATGCCACCGACCATCTTATCGCAGTCGAAGAACGTGCTCATCACCTTGGCGAGCAGCGGCTGTGAGCCGGTCATCGTCCACGTCACGGCCGTGCCGCCGGGTGCCTCATCGAGTGTGAACACGACATCGTTGTGGGCCTCCATGGGCTTCAGCATATCGAGCTTCATTTCGATACGGTTTTGCGGCGCGGCCTCGACGATAGCGATCTGCCCTGAGCCGACATGCCGGTTGCCGCTCCAGGTATGCTTGGCCCCTACCCCGCTTTCCGGGCCCAGATATTCGACCTTGATATCCGGATCGGGTTTCACGAACGGGTTCCAGGTATTCATCTGCCTGAGGTTGGCAATGAGCGGATAGATCCGTTCAGCCGGCGCCGCGATGTTCTGCGAACGCGTCACCTTGAAGGCGTCCGGTTTCGTCGCGGCATAGCAGACGATGGCAAGCACTCCGACGATCAGAGCTGCAGCAAGGCCGATCCAGATTTCGAGCATGAAAGACCCCTCTTGTCTGCGTTTTGACGACGCTCACAGGCTCGCAAGATACGTGGCCGATTGATCGTGTGTAGCGCCGTGGGCGTCCGTGTAGCGCATCATCATCAGGATGCAATCGTCGAGCACCTTTTGGTTGTGCGCGAACGCCGCCTCGCATTTGCCGTTTAAGGCTGAGTATGTGCCCTTCAGCCCTTGCTGCCTGGTTGGACGGGGCAGGTGCGAATACCGAACAATGTGTAGGCAGGGCAGAAACCGAGGAAGGCGGTCACGAGCGGAATGAGGCCGAGCCAGCCCCAAAGTGTCTGCGGCCCGACGAAAACGAGGCTCAAAAGTCCGATCCCGACGATGATGCGAAGCGCCCGGTCGATAGTTCCGACATTGGTGACCATGACTAATGTTTCCCGTTGATGCTGGAGTAAACCTATCGATGGACCACGCCCCGGTATTGAAATAAGTATCGAACTAACTCACCGAGCGGCGGACACGCGGGCTGATCAGCAATCCGCTTCGCCGTTGAGACTTCGCCGTTGAGACTCGGTGGCCAACCGCGGTAGAGACTGCCGGTCGAGCAGCTTGAAGCTGCCGCGCCCGGATCCATCCGCGCCGTTGCATATCGCGGACCAGCCTGCTGATCACTTCACGCGCGCTGCTGAGTTCGATGGCGAGCTCCTGATACGTCATCTCGAGTTCGTCATCCTCACCCGCCTGTTCGAGCACCTTGCGTGCAAGCCGCACGTCGACGCGCTCGAGCACGACTTCGTCGATTGGGTTGTACAAGTCGGTCATTCATCAATCGCCGTGGTGGCCTGGCCTAGCCGGTGCCGTCGGCCGTAGCGGCGAGCAATCGTCACGAGCTCGATCTGGCATACTTCGAAGCGATGGCCGCAATTCCAGCGCGC
>CANJPN010000399.1 GCA_947475855.1 Bradyrhizobiaceae bacterium | reverse complement strand
CGAAGCGATTGGGAACACGCCGCGGGGCTGATGGCCTGAGCCTCGAGCGCCCTCGCGGCTGATCAACGGATCACCCAGCACTTTCCTCTGCCGAACGGCCACCGTTCGCCACTGTCGCGTAGAGCAGATCAGCGACGCGCAATCCGCCAATTCTCGGTCGCAGACGGTTACTGCCGAGTGACCCAACCCACCCTACGAAGAATCCGCGGGCTGGCGATCCTCCGCTCAAGCAGGAAATCTCAGCTCAACAGCCCTTCCATTCCGGCGGGCGCTTTTCCACGAACGCGGAGATCCCTTCGCAGGCATCGCGGGCGAGGAGGTTCTCGACCATAACCCGGGCCGCCAGCGCATAGGCCTCGTCCACCGGCAGATGGGCCTGATCATAGAACGCGCGCTTTCCGACCGACACCGTCAGCGCAGACTTGGCTGCGATCTGCCGAGCAAATGATAACGCGACGTCCCGGGCTTCGGCACGCGGCGCCACCCGATTGACAAGGCCCCATTCAGCCGCGCGCCCGGCGTCGATCACCTCGCCCAGGAGCAGCATCTCCATCGCGCGTTTGGGGGGTACGTTGCGGGTGAGCGCCACCATCGGCGTCGAGCAGAAGAGCCCGATGTTGACGCCCGGTGTGCAGAAGTGCGAATCCTCGGAGGCAACCGCCAGATCGCAGGTGGCTACGAGTTGGCAGCCCGCGGCAGTCGCCGTCGCCTCGACGAGCGCAATGACCGGCTGCGGACAACGCATGATCGATTGCATCATGCGCGAGCAGGCTTGCATCGATTGCTCGAAGAACGCGCGCCCACCGTCCGGATCGGCCCGATGGGCGGTAATCTGCTTGAGGTCATGGCCGGCCGAGAACACAGGTCCCCGGGCCGAAAGAACGATCGCCTTGATCTCGCGGTCGGCCGCGAGGCCTTCAAAAACGCTTCGCAGCGCTTCGATGACTTCGAGGGTCAAGCTGTTGCGCTGCGCCGGGCGATCGAGAACAACCTCGACGACACCGGTGGGCTCCGTCAGCCGGACCACACGTATCGGATCGGCAGGAGCCTTGGGTTGGCCCATTGGGGAACCGTCCGCTTCTACTTCAAGGCCTCGTCGATAGCCTTTGCGTGCTTCTTCACGACGTCGATGTTCTCCTTGAACTTCAAGGGTTGCATCTCCTTCAGCGCATCGGTCATCTCTTCGAGCTGAACCTTGCGGTCCGCTTCGGACAGCGCTTTATCGGCCTTGATGGCCTCGATGTCCTTCTTGATCAGTTCGATCGGATCGGAATATTCACCCGTGTCGGGATCGATACCGGCAAGCACCATCATGATGTTGGCGCGGATCTCCTCGAAATCGGCGAAATCCTTGAACCCATTCTTCTTGCCGATGTCGTCGAGTTCCTTCTGGAGCTTATCGTCGATCGTGTCGCCGGCAGCTTCCAGCTTGGCCGTGATGGCAACCAGGTCCTTCTGGGCACCCAGGAACCCGGCGACCTGCTTGTCGTTCAAGCGGACCTGGTTGATCTCGGGAGTTGCCGCCTGTGCGCCAGGTTGCTGTTGTGCGAGCGCGGGCTCCATGAGCCCCAAAGCGACGCCGGCCGCGGCGACAGCGACGAGCAGGACGAGCAAGGCCCGCCGCAGTATCGTGTGGCGTGCACTCGAATACGACACAGGAGCGGTGAACTCGCCCGCACGAATCATCATGTCAGCCTCCAAATTGCCCGAGACGGCTCACCCGAATGCCCTCCTGGGTGTGCAGTAACCGTCACCGGCGCTCGGTTAACGCCAAAACCAAGGCACAACAATGTCGAAATTGCCACTCCAGCTAAGCGTTGCGGAAATCACACATCTCGTCGATCAGCACTTTCCGCAGGTACAAGAAGGGAATGGCCAAGTCACCGTTGAACGCAGCGACGGGCAGCTAACCGTCGTGCGCATGGCTTACGACGACCGTCTCATTCGCCCGGGTGGAACGGTGTCCGGCCCGGCGATGTTCAAGCTCGCCGATTTCGGTGTGTATGCTGCGATCCTCGGCAGGCTAGGCGAGGCCGGTCTGCAGGCTGTGACAACGAACATGACCATGAACTTCCTGTCGCGCCCCCAGCCGGCGGCATTACTGGCCAACGTTCGGATCTTGAAACTCGGGCGCCGGCTCGCCGTTTGCGAAGTGTACCTCTATTCCGAGGGGTCGCCCGACATGGTCGCACACGCGACATCGACGTATGCGATACCGCCCGAAGGGATGATACGGTAGCAGAATACCGCTATATGGTATTATGATACCTTGACATATATCCAATTGAAATATCGCTATTTTTCGGACGCGCTTGACCTGGGATCTCGAGCGTGTATACCCGCACCATCCAACCCGCGCCGTCGTAATTCCAGCGCCAATTCCAAGGATCTCGCAGAAATGGGCACCTTCGTCGCCAAGCCCGGCGAGGTGGAGAAGAAATGGGTCGTGATCAACGCCGAAGGTCTCGTCGTCGGTCGACTCGCCTCCATCATCGCCACGCGCCTCAAGGGCAAGCACAAGCCGATCTACACACCTCACGTCGATTGTGGTGACAACATCATCGTCATCAACGCCGGCAAGGTCGTGTTCACCGGCAAGAAGTTCACGGACAAGGAATACCACCGGCACACGGGCTACCCGGGCGGTCTCAAGACCCGCACCCCCCGGATGATCCTGGAAGGCCGCTTCCCCGAGCGCGTCGTCGAACTCGCCGTGGAGCGCATGCTCCGCCGTGGTCCGCTCCAGCGCCAGCTCATGCGGAACCTGAAGATTTACAAGGGGGCCGAGCATCCACACGCCGCCCAGAACCCGACACAACTCGATGTCGGCATCATGAACCGCAAGAACGTGAGGGCCTGAGGCACATGGCCGACGAAACCAAATCACTGCAGGACTTGGGCACGCTCACCGGCGCGCCCGCGGGCGGCACCGCGACTGCGCTCGCGGACGCCAAGCCTGTCCACGTGCAAAAGCTCGACAAGTACGGTCGCGCATATGCCACCGGCAAGCGTAAGAACGCCGTCGCCCGCGTCTGGATCAAGCCGGGCCACGGCAAGATCATCGTGAACGACAAGGACTTCTCCGCCTACTTCGCGCGGCCGGTTCTGCAGATGCTGCTCAAGCAGCCGCTGTCGAGCGCCAGCCGTCTCGACCAGTACGATATCAACGCCACCGTCGCCGGTGGTGGCTTGTCCGGTCAGGCCGGTGCGGTTCGTCACGGCATCTCGAAGGCGCTGACCTACTTCGAGCCGGATCTGCGAGGCGTCCTCAAGAAGGGCGGCTTCCTGACCCGAGACAGCCGCGTCGTCGAGCGCAAGAAGTACGGCCGCATGAAGGCACGCCGCAGCTTCCAGTTCTCGAAGCGCTGATCCGAAGGCATCAGGCATCAGGTACTCAGGCAGCAGGAGGGAGCACCCTTCGTGCTGCCTTTCGCATTTACTGGGTTCCTGCTGCCCGAGTTCCTGCTGCCTCTACTGCGGCTCGATCCCAGCGATCTTGGCGTGCGCGTGCCAGACCGCGATGTCCGCCTTCACGAACTCGGTGAACTCGGCCGTCGGCTGGTACCAGAGCTCCGTACCCATCGTGTGGATCTTCTTCACGATCTCCGGATCTTTCAGGATCTTGCCCGTCGCGTCGGAAAGCTGCTTGACGATATCGGCGGGCAACCCAGCCGGTCCGATCAGACTGGTCCAGGGGGCAACCTCGAAATCCTTGATGAACGTCTCGTGGAACGTGGGCGTTTCCGGAAGCATGGGGCTGCGCTCACGCATAACGGCCGCGAGCGGCACGATCTTTCCGGCTTGGATCTGCGGAATCCCGCCGAGGAAGTCCGGCACCATCAGTTGGATGTTGTTGCTGATGAGGTCCGTGAGGCCGGGGGGATTGGACGAATACGGCAGCCTGACGATGTCGAGGCTCAGCTTGTTCTTGACCGTCTCGCAGGTGATGTGCCCCGTCGCGTTGCCATGCCCGCAGGTCAGCTTGCCCGGATTTGCCTTCGCGTAGGCGACGAACTCCGTCACATTCTTGAACGGCTGCTGCGGATTGGTCGCCAGCACCGACGGATAACGGCCGATCCGGGCGATCGGCGTGAAATCCTTGATCGGGTCGTAGGGAACGTTCTTGTAGAGCGCCTTGGCTGCGGAGTGCGTGGTGTTGCCGCCCATCAGCAGCGTGTAGCCGTCCGGAGCTGCCTTCCACACCACGCCGGCACCGAGAATACCGCCCGCACCGCCGCGGTTCTCGACGATGAACGGTTGACCTAATACGTCCTTGAGCTGATCGGCGATGAGCCGCCCCATCGCGTCGGTGACCGAGCCCGCCAGGAACGGCACCACAAGCGTCACGCGCCGCGATGGCCATTTATCCTGCGCTTCTGCATGAGAAGGGATGCCGATGGCTGCAGAAAGAGCTGCGAGGAAAGCGAGGCTGGCACATCGTGCCGAAGTCGTCGTCATGTTGTCTCCTCCATGTCACCGGGGCTGCATCTCGTCGTGCTGCTCCCTGCTGCGGCCATCTTGTTCTCGACGTGAGGCGCGCGCAAGACAATTGGATGACTTCTATGGCTGCGTTATGTCGTGCCTCGCTACGACCCGTGATGCGCTCCGTCTGATCGTCGCTGGGAAATACGTGCGCTGATCGAAAATGTTTGCAGGGCATCTTTCACGAAGAGCGCACAACAAGCTAACCGCCGCACGGCTCCAGCGTCTGCGCCACGCTAATCGGATCACACTGCGGGATGACCGTTGCGGTCGGCAGTTCGGCAACCAAACCCATCAAGGCGACGGCCACGCCGGCACCTGCGATTGCAACGAAGTAGGGCCAGCCAGATCAGCTTAATTCCAACGCGCGCCCTTGGCGCCGACCTCATCAGATAAACACTGGCAATGCGCCGGCCGTTGCGGAACCCATCGATCGGAGCCATTGCACGCTACCTCGACGACACGCCGACAAGCCGGCCCGAAGCCTTACCCTGGGAGGCCGCAACCAATCCGCTGATCGCCAGTTTGAATTGTATCTATTATTTAACACAACCCATAATGGCATGACCCAGTGGCTAATACTGGACATCGCACCTCGAACGGAACTCTTGCGCTCTGACGTGCATCGGGCTTGCACCGCAAGGGAACGGAAGCCACACTCCCCCAACGATGCCCTCATTCACCGGAGCCCCAAATGTCCGACGGCAAGCCAGCGCCCTTCTCCCACACCCGTAAGGTTTCCCGGCTGCCGCCGCTGCCCGAGGATGTCGGTCCGATCATGGAGAAACGGTTCGCCGAGCAACGCGCGCGGGGAGCCGATCCGATCAACCTGCACCTTGCACAGGGTCATGCCCCCGTTCTGTCGGCTGCCAAGGGCGAATTCACCTGGAAACTCCGCAACGAGACCAAGCTCGGTCGCAAGCTCCTCGAGTTGGTGATCGTGCGGGTTGCATCCTTCCACATGAACTGCGCCTACGAAATGTTCCACCATCTGCCGATGATCGCGCAGGCTGGATACTCGGAAGCCCAGATCGCTGCCGTGCGCGGCGACTGGCGGAAGGACAAGGCGCTTTTCGAGGCCAAGGAGCAGGCGCTCCTCGCGTTCGTCGATGGACTTTGCGACAAGGGTAACGTCAGCGACGCCGCCTACGCCGAGATGGCCGCCCACTTCACGCCGCAGGAAATCGTCGAAACCTGCTACGCGGCCACGTCGTACTACGCCAACGCCATGTTCGTGAAAGCGGTCCGGCTCGAACTGGATCCCCCCGGGCGCCACACCGCCATGGGGAAGTTCTGAACCGCATCTGGATCGCTTGAATGCGCGCATCAACACGCAATCTGAATGACATCCATGGTGCGGTAAGCGCAGTCCTGTTGCTGGCTTTCGCCACGGCCACCGCCGCGGTCGCACAGGATGCCGAAAAGGGACGCGCGCTGGCCCAAAGCCTGTGCGCGAACTGCCATATGCAGCCCGGTCAGGGCGAGAAGCACGGGCCCACGGGGCTGCCGAGCTTCTCGGCCATCGCCAACCGGCCCGGACAGGATCACGAGACCATCGT
>CANJPN010000398.1 GCA_947475855.1 Bradyrhizobiaceae bacterium | reverse complement strand
TGCGGTATCCAACCCGCGAATCAGAGCTTGCAAACCGACGTCTTCGGCTCCGCCTCCTCTTCTGCACGATCCTGCACTACAATGATCGAACGCGTTTGCGGCACGGTTGCCAAGCCGCGCCCGCACCGCTTGACATGGGACATCAGAACTTACGGCTGGATCGAATGAGAGTGCGTGGCGAGTGACTGATGGCGCAAAAAAATGCGCGGAAGTCATCCCGGTGCCCGTCACTGGGATCCAGCTCCCCTCCCGCTCAGGTGAATGTGGCGGACCGGACCCCGGCAACACGTTCCGGGGTGACATATGTCAGCCGGTGATTAGCTTCTCGCGCAGCCGCATCCAGATGTCGGCCATGATGATGCCTGGTATGGTTCGGCTGTCGACCGGCACACGATGCACGAGGGGACGTGATCCCGTCGAGAGCAATGCGGCGCGGGCATCATCGTCCTGCTCGAACTTGGCGAGATTCGCGCGTTCCATCAGCGCCCAGTGATCGATCGTGCCGACGACCAACTCGCGGCCTTCGTAGACGAAGCGGTCGCCTGGTTCCGACTTGGGCGCCGCTGACTTTGCCTCGTGGCCCGAAAGCCCGGCCAGGCGTTCGCGATCGGATTCGTTCGCGAATTTCAATCCCTGCCAGAAACCCTCGACGCTCGAATAGCATCGGCCGTCCATCTCGAATGACGTTTCAGCCAGATTGGAGATAAGGCGCAGCGGCATCGGCGTCTCGTCGAATGTGATGTTCAAAGGTTCAGGCGCCTGCGCGGCAGATTGTTTCGCACTGGACCGCTCCTGGACCTGCCCTTGAGCTGCCGCCTGGCCTTTGGCCTGCTTGGCTTCCTGCTTGGCGGCCTCCGCCTTGCCGGGCCCCGCGATGCGAAGCACCAGCGACTCGGCATTGACGGTATCGACGCGGTATTGCTGGCCGGCGATGTCTCCGGCCATCTCCAGGAGATCGCCGCGCTCGCTGTCGCTTTCCACGGTGAAGGTCAGATAGCGGCCGGCTTGCTTGATGCGCATTCTGCTACTTTCAGGTTGAACTCGAGCCAGCCGGCCTTCGCGGTACTGGACCACGGCGCAACTGTCGCCTAACTCTCCGGCATGACGATCGATAATACCAGCGATGTGCCGCACGGGGCGGACGATGACGGTTCCGGGGACGGTTCTGGGGACGCTTCCGGGCAGGCCCAGCGCCGCCCTGACCGACGTACCGGACCGGACGTCATCGCCGACTATCTCAAGACGCTGCCCGGCACCCCCGGCGTCTACCGCATGATCGATCTGGAAGGCAACGTCATCTACGTCGGCAAGGCGCGGTCGCTCAAGGCGCGCGTGTCGAACTATGCCCGGCTCGGCGGCCACACCAACCGCATCGCTCGAATGATCTCGGCGACAGCCTCCATGGAATTCGTGACGGTTCGCACCGAGGCCGAAGCGCTGCTGCTCGAAGCGAACCTTATCAAGCGTTTCCGGCCGCGCTTCAATGTGCTGCTGCGCGACGACAAGTCTTTCCCGTTCATCCTGATCGCGCGTGACACCTCCGGCGGCGCGCCGCAGATCATGAAGCATCGCGGCGCGCGCAACCGCAAAGGCGACTATTTCGGTCCGTTCGCCTCGGCCGGCGCCGTCAACCGCACGATCAACATGCTGCAGCGCGCGTTTCTGCTGCGCTCCTGCTCGGACAGCGTCTACGAAAGCCGCACGCGACCCTGTCTCCTGCACCAGATCAAGCGCTGCTCGGCGCCGTGCACGGGCGAAATCAGCGCCGAGGATTACGGCCGCCTGGTCGATGAGGCAACGCGCTTCCTGCGTGGCGAGAGCCAGAACGTGCGCCGCATGTATCAACAGTTGATGGAACAGGCGGCCGAGAAGCTCGACTTCGAGCATGCCGCGACCTATCGCAACCGCCTTTGGGCGCTGGCGCACGTGCAGGCCGACCAGACGATCAATTCCGACGGCGTCGAGGAAGCCGACATCTTCGCGGCGCATCAGGACGGCGGCCAGACCTGCATCCAGGTATTCTTCTTCCGGGCAGGTCAGAACTGGGGCAATCGCGCGTACTACCCGAAAGCCGACCGCAGCATCGACGTCGCCGAGGTTCTCGAAAGCTTCATCGCGCAGTTCTACGACGACAAACCGGTGCCGCGCCTGATCCTGGCGAGCCACGACTTCCCGACGCGCGAGTTGATGGCTGAAGCCCTCTCCATCAAGGCTGAACGCAAGGTCGAGATCCGCGTGCCGCAGCGCGGCGCAAAGTCCGGTCTCGTCGAGCACGCGTCACAGAACGCCAAGGAAGCGCTCGGTCGCAAGCTTGCGGAAACCGGTTCGCAGCGCACCCTGCTTGCCGGCGTTGCTGCGCGACTGGGGCTCGACATCGTGCCGCGGCGCGTCGAGGTCTACGACAACTCGCACATATCCGGCACCAATGCGGTCGGCGGCATGATCGTCGCTGGCCCCGAAGGGTTCGTCAAAAACGCCTACCGCAAGTTCAACATCAAGTGGGCCGAGACGGCCGCCGGCGACGACTACGGCATGATGCGCGAAGTGCTGACGCGGCGCTTCAAGCGGCTGGTGGCTGACGAGGCAGAAGGGGTCAGCCCCTGCGGGTCTGACCCCGGGCCTGGAGACTCTGCCCCCGAGGCAGTCGGCACGCCAAGCGCCACGGGGTCAGACCCGCAGGGGCTGCCCCCGGCAACGCAGGGTCTGACACCTTCTCTGATGACCGATCCCAGCGTGCCGCGGCCGATCGGAGAGCGCGGGGCGAATTCGATCGCGTTCGGGGCTGTGCGCGCGGATGGCGTCAGGGCCTCCCGGTCTCAAAATTGGCAGAACACTGATGGCTTCTCCTCCCCCGCAGGGGGGGAGGAGAAAACGGGCGAGGATTTGACCATCGAGGAGGACGAGGGGCCTTTTCCGGACAAGCCGGATCTGGTGCTCATCGATGGTGGCGCGGGGCAACTCAAGGTCGCCTGCGAAGTGCTCGCCGATCTTGGAATCACCGACGTGCGCCTCGTCGGAGTGGCCAAGGGACCCGATCGCGACGCAGGCCGCGAACACTTCCACATTCCCGGCCGCGACTTCTTCATGCTCGAGCCGCGCGACCCCGTGTTGTATTTCATCCAGCGACTGCGCGACGAAGCGCACCGGTTCGCGATCGGCGCGCATCGCGAAAAGCGCAAGAAGGCAATCGGCGTGAACCCGCTCGAAGAGATCGGCGGCATCGGACCAAAACGAAAGCGCGCGCTGATGAACCACTTCGGCTCGGCCAAGGCCGTCAGCCGCGCCGGCGTTGAAGACTTGCTGGCGGTGGAAGGCATTTCCCAGGAGATGGCGCAAAAAATCTACGACTTCTTCAATGAGCGGAAAGGGTAGACGCGGACGGACGTAAGCATCGCCGGGGTTGCCGGATAAAGGCCGATAGCCACAATTCATCGCCACGTGCTCGCGTATTGCTCTTGTGGCTCGCGACGACGCTGGCAAGAGGCTGATATGACCGAAATTCTATTGATCCACGACATTTCTGATGCTGCTGCCGTGAACAGGCTCGCGGAAGAGATCGAGAAGGCTGGCGTTACGGTCGAGAAGATTGCGACTGGGCGCGTCGTCTTCGGGCCGATCACCGTCGCCCGCGCCGTGGTGGTGGTGTGGTCGCCGCGATCGGTCGTCTCGGATTTGGTGCGGGCCTGGGCAGAGGCGGCGGATGACGAAGGAAAGTTGATCGTCCTGCGGACCCACGACCTCGATTCCTTGCAAATCCCCGCACAGTTCCGGCAACTCCACACACCGCTCGTCGACGACTGGAACGCCATCGGCGAGGCGATCAGCGCAAAGTTCGAGGCTCCTGCGGACAACCGAAGAACGGAATCGCCGACGGTGCCAGCGCGCAAAACCCATGCGGCAGGGCCGGTCTCGGGGGCGATCGCCGAGGAGATCCGGCATGCGATCGACGAGCCAGCGCCGGCTCCCGCTGCTCGGCCTGCAACCGCAGCTTCGGCACCACCTTTACCTGCTGCTCAGCCTTCGCCCGTAAAAGCGCCTGCGCCAGCAGCTGCTCCAGCACCTACGCCTACGCCTACGCCTACGCCTGCTGCGCCAACGCCTGCTGCGCCAACGCCTGCTGCAGCGATGCCTGCTGCAGCGACGCCTGCTGCACCGTATCACCCGGCACCGGCACCGGCACCGCCGGTCGCAGCAGCGCCATCGCTTCCGCGGCGGACCGAGGGCGTCGGTTCTGCCGCTTCTGCTCCGGCATGGCGGCCGGAAGGGATCGGCGCGGCCTCCGAAGGTCCGTCGCCGCTTTACGAGAAGGCTTGGCGTCTCGAAAGAGACCTGGGAGGAGAACGGGATGGAACGACGATCCGTTTCGGCAAGCCGGCGGCTCCCAAATTGATGCGCGCCCCTCCGCCTTCGCTGACCGTCGATGCCCTGCAGCAGGAACGCGGGATTGCCGTGCCGTCATCACCCGGGCTCGCGCCGGGAGTGGCGGCTGACGTCGACGACGTCGATTGCAGCGTATTCGCGCCGCCCTCTGCCCGGCAAGGAACACGGGTGATGGTGCAGGTGTTCCTGCACCGGATCGAGCAGGCCGAGCGGGCGCAATTCCTCGCCGAGATGATGGATGACAGCGCAAAGCTGCGCGGTGTCGAGACGCTGCACGTGCCGATCCCGCGCCGGACCTGGGTGCATGTCGAGCTCGATGGCCGTGGCCTGATGGTGACCGAGAAGGTGTGTAAGCTCTATTGGCAGGGGGAGCCGACGGTCGCGAGCTTCGAGGTCGAAGTACCCAACGGGTTCGCTGCAGGCGCATGCCATCCCGTGGTCCGGCTGCTGGTCGACGGCGAGCCGGTCGGCCGTATCCTGTTCCAATTGCGCATCGAAGCGCCGACGCGGGACCTCAACCCGCTCCCCGCCCCCGTGCTCAGCGGCACCAGCGCGAAGAGCTATCAGCATGCGTTCCTGTCCTATGCCTCGAAGGACCGGGCCGAGGTGTTGAAACGGGCGCAGGCGTTTCAGGTCGCCAAGCTCGCATTCTTCCAGGACGTGCTCTCGCTGGAGCCGGGACAAAGATACGGCGAGGAAATCTTGCGCCGCATCGACCGCTCCGATTTGTTCGTCGTGTTCTGGTCGCGCAATGCCATGCGCTCGGAATGGGTGCAGAAGGAAATCGACAAGGCGCTCGCGTGCCAGCGCAACAACCCCGACGGCTTGCCAGATATCGTGCCGATCATGCTTGAGCCGATAGCCAAGGCGCCGCCGCCGCCAGCGCTGGCACATCTGCATCTCAATGCGCCCATCAACACCCTGATCGCAGCAAGCCAGCCGACCGTTCTTCAGCGCATCAAGCAATGGCTGGTCGGCTGACGAAGCGGTCGCCCCCGGAGACAGGAGACACATTGCATGCTGATCGACGCGCAGCTTCACGCCTACGAGCGCAATCATGCCGGAAGGCCGTGGCATGCCGTGCTCGCCGGCCCGCCCGAAGCCACCGGCGACCAGACCGTCGCGACGCTCGATGAAAGCAGGGTCGATGGCGCGATCCTGATCTCGGCCTTCACGATGTACCGCTACGACGCGAGCTACGCGCTGGAGGTGTACAAGAAGCATCCTGGCCGGTTCGCGCTGATCAAGCCGGTCGATCCCGCCGATCCCGCCGTGGCCGAAAACATCGCGGAGTGGAAACGCACGCCCGGCACAGTCGGCGTGCGCATGCTGCTCGCGCGCAGCGGGCTCGCCGCCGACGCTGCCGATTCAGGTTTGAACAAGGTGCTCGCGACGGCCGCCAAGTTGTCGATGCCGGTCAACCTGCATATCGCGGGGCGGCTCGATCAGGGGATCGAACTGATCCGCCGTAATCCGGATACGCAGATCATCGTCGATCACCTGGGCCTGGTGCAGCCACACGAGCGCCCGGTTCCGGCCGAGCCGTGGGCGGAGCTGGAGCACGTGCTGACACTGGCGCCGTTGAAGAACGTCGTGATCAAGCTGACCGGCGCGTGCACGCTTTCGCGCGAGGCTTATCCCTTCAACGACATCTGGGATCCGGT
>CANJPN010000397.1 GCA_947475855.1 Bradyrhizobiaceae bacterium | reverse complement strand
CGGCTAACACCTATGCCGACGACCGCCCACATCGAGACACCGCCGGATTGGATCTGTGAGGTGCTATCGCCGTCCACTCAGGCGATCGACCGCACCGACAAGCTCACCGTCTATGCCGAGTTCGGCGTGAAGCAGTGCTGGTATGTGGACCCGCTTGCGAGAACACTCGAAGTGCTGGCGCTCACCGGGGACAAATGGCTGCTCGCAGCGACTTTCAAGAACGATGATGCGGTTGCCGCGCCGCCGTTCGAGGTGCATACGTTCGCGTTGGACGTGTTGTGGATCGACGACCCGGCGTAACCGGCCGGCCGGGCATTGGCGATCGGCGTTCGCAGATCGATTCAGATGTTGCGCGCTCGGGCTGCAGCGGTCCCGCCGCAGAAGAACCAACTGTCATTGATGTCGGTTGCTCCTCACGGAAAGCCTACGCTCGCCCGGCAACACGATGGGCAAGGAGAGACCTATTTGCTCTCGGCAACGACAGGCTTGCGACTTGTACGGTCATTGGTAGGTTAGGTGAAAGTCAGGGACGGCTGGGCCATAGTCAGCCGGAACTGAGCGTAGAAGTGGTCATTCATCAGAGGGGGGCTGCTCTGTGTTCACGGCTGTCACGGTCCTTTTAATCCTGCATGGCCTGTGCGCGGTTGCGCTGATGGGTGTGCTGAGCCATCAGGCGTTTGCCGTTCTGTTCCCCGCCAAGTCGACCGGTGGATTTGTGACGGCCTATCGCGCCGTCTCGGCCGCGAGATTCACGAACGCCAGCATCGTCCTTTACGTCGTGACGTTCGTACTGGGATCGGTGATCTATCCCGCATACCGGGTCTCGGCCCGCATTTGGATCGAAACGGCGCGGCTCTGGCCAATCAGCGGATTGTTCGAGATGAAGGAGCAAGCCTTGGCCATCGGCCTCGGAATGCTGCCGTTCTATTGGCTGATTTGGCGTGATGCCAAAGACCCGGATACGCGAACGGCGCGCATCTGGACGACGAGCATCCTGTGTGTCGTCGTCTGGTACAGCTTCTTGGCCGGCCACATCGTCAACAACGTCCGGGGATTGTTGGGGCAATGAACATCACCAGAGTGTTCGGCATTTTCGCCGCCGTTTTCGCGATCGCCTATACGGCCGCGTTCGAGTTCCATTGGGAATTGTTCAGCTATCATCCCAAGTTGGGGACATTTGGCTGGGGACGGCAGCCCTCGATCAACGGCCCCGTGATGCATTGGTATGGATCGATGGGAACTGGCCTCGTCGTCGCATTCGCTGCCAGCGCCATTGCCCTGCCGTTCGTACAAAAGAAGCCCCTGCCCCATTGGATCGGCTGGGCGGTGCCGCTCGTCTGCATCCTTGCGTGGATCTGGTTCCTGCGCGGTTTTTTCACGCGTTGAGGGCCATAGCCGGCCGTCAAGCTGCGCAATCCCCAACACAGATTGCCGACAAACACTTGCGTGTCGCCTTGCTGGAGGCTCTGCGGCGTACTTGTTCAAGTTGAATGAGTTTGAGATTCGACAAGCGTATTGGATTTCATGTCTGCGCTTAGTCTGGAGTGGCACATGCCATCGACTTTGAAGTCTGCTGCCTTTGCTGGTCTGTCAGCGTTCGTGTTGATGAGCAGTGCGCGTGCTGCCGACCTGATGGTTCCTCAGTATGCTGGACTCCTTCGATAGAACTCTGATCATCGGCAACAGTGGCAGCGGATAAAGTACTCTGGCTGCGCTTCTCGCTTCCCGTCTGCGATCGCCCGTGATCGACCTGGACGCACGACATTGGGA
Organism: Bradyrhizobiaceae bacterium; assembly: GCA_947475855.1. Taxonomy (GTDB): domain Bacteria; phylum Pseudomonadota; class Alphaproteobacteria; order Rhizobiales; family Hyphomicrobiaceae; genus CAMDPA01. Next base: position 4,306 of record CANJPN010000397.1, on the reverse strand, counting down.
AGCTGGCGGCGTTGCAAAAAAGCGGGACGAAGGCGAAGCACGCCAATTGGTTGCCGCTGCTGCCACTCAGGAGAAATGGATTATCGAACGCGTGCATGGTTGGCTCGCCGCAGTGGCAGCGACCAGAGCGACCTGCTTCGTATGGTTGGACATGCCTTGGACGTCGTGTCGCGACGGACTGGCCGCACGCGGTCTGCGTCGCGGAGCTACGCCGGCAGACTTCGATGCGTTGCTGAAATGGGCAGAGGCCTACTGGGAACGCACATCACCCAGCTCGTTCAGTGGCCATCTAGCAATGTTCGAGGCGTTTCCAGGTCATAAGATCCGCCTGAAGAGCCGTCTCGAGGTAGATGATTTCGGCCGCCCCTCGACCTGACCCTCTCCCCGCGCGCGGGGAGAGGGAAGCCGAGCCTCAAAACTTCGCGCCCTTTTCGATGCGGTAGTTGCCGCTCGGGTCGGTGATGGCCACGAGCCGGATGATGCAGCCGTCGCCGCGGTCCCAGTTCCAGGGGAAGAAGGCGAACGTGCAGCGCTTGCCCGTCACCTTGTCGAGGTCGCCGCCGACGTTCTCGATGCCGAGAATGCCGTTGGTGAACAGCTTGCGGTGCACGGGCTCCCACTCGGGATGATCTTCCTTCCAGTCGCGGCCGCCGGACCACTCCTTGTATTCGGCCTGCAGATGGGGATGCAGCGGACCGTTGCGGTGCGGGCCGATGGCGGTCGCCAGCGGATGGTCGTTGGCTTGGGTGTCGTGGCCGACGACCTTGACCTTCTTCTCGACGAACCAGTCGCCTGCGGACTTCACGAAGCCCGGGCACTTGCAGAAGTAGTCCTCGCTGTCCTCGTACTGGTGATGCCAGCCGGTGTTGACGATGACGACGTCGCGCGGGCGCACGATCTTGCCGGCGGCCTTCTCCAGGTCGTCGTAGCCGATCGGCTCCCACATCTTCTTGGGGATCGACACGACGATGCCGGACCCGAAAAAGTGCGGCAGCGGCACCTCGTCGATGAACGGCGTGCCCTGCACGACATGGGCGGGAGCGTCGATATGCGTGGTGTTGTGCATGGACGTCGTGATGCGCTGCGAAAGCACGCCCGACTTCGCCATGTAGTGGATACGCTCGATCTTGACGTCCTCGAAATACGGCCAGTTCGGCGACTGGTACCCGAAGCGATGCGACAGATTGTAGAATTCGAGCCCCATCTCGTTCTTGAGGTTCTCCTCGAACGAGACGCCGCGGATCTTCTTGACCAAGGGGTATTTCCTCCGTGAGGCTGGCGCGGCCGTTCCGGCTGGGAAAGCCGCGCACTGGCTGGTATGGCTTGACAGATGGCGGCATTGTTAGCCCCCCGCCCGAACGGCTGCAACCGGCCGCGATCAAGCTTCGTCAAGTTGACAGGGGCGGGCAAGCCACTCACAAGCGCAGCCAACCGTACACCCATCAGAGATTTAACCATGAGCGCGCAGCCCGGAGGGCTCGAAAGCATCGCCGGCGAACTCCTCACCGTTCGCGACTGGTTGAGATGGGGCGTCAGCCGCTTCAACGAGGCCAAGCTCTCATATGGCCACGGCACGGCGAATGCGATCGACGAGGCTGCGTTCCTGATACTGGAGACGTTGCATCTGCCGATCGATGCTCTCGAGCCATGGCTCGATTGCAGGCTGACGGACGTGGAGCGGCGGGCGGTACACAACATCCTCGTCAAGCGCATCGATACGCGCAAGCCCGCCTCCTATCTGACGGGAACGGCCTACATCCAGGGGCATCGGTTCGAGGTCGACGAGCGGGTGATCGTGCCGCGCAGCTTCATCGGCGAGCTGATCGCTGGGGGAAATCTCGACGAGCTTGTGACTGACAGCGATACGCGCATCCTGGACCTTTGCACCGGGTCGGGATGCCTCGCGATCCTTGCGGCGTTGCGGTTCGGCCAAGCGAGCGTAGACGCGGTCGAGCTGTCCGATGATGCGATCGAAGTCGCGCGGCAGAATATCGCCTGCTACGAGATCGGAGATCGCGTGACCGTGCTGGGGGGGGACCTGTTCAAGCCCGTCGCCGGCCGGCGCTACGACCTGATCATCGCCAACCCACCGTATGTAGCAGCGGCCGAAGTGGAATCATTTCCGAGAGAGTATGCGGCCGAGCCTGTCATGGCGCATCTGGGCGGCGCGGACGGCCTCGACCTTGCGCGGCGCATTCTGGCGGATGCTGCCGCCTATCTGAAACCCGGCGGCACGCTTGTGATGGAGATCGGGACCGGACGCGATATTCTCGATTCCGAATTTCATCGGTTGCCTTTCGTGTGGCTCGATACGGAGGAGAGCGCGGGCGAAGTGCTGATGATCGGCCAGCAGGACCTTCAACAGGTCGTGACGCCGCGAACACCGCCGAAGCGCTAGAGCATCATCCGACCAGACGGAATCGCTGCTACCCCAACGGCAACAGTGACAGCGCAGCCAATTCCGTGTCATTCGGCTCAGGCAGACAGATTTCACGCATGCGTTTGTGATCGGAGGGGACCGCCGATGAGTGCTGGATCGACAAGCGTAAGGCTTCGCGAGACGTTTTTGACCCTGGGACCGGTGGCCATAGGCCTGCTGTTCGTCGCAGCGGCGTTCTGGGCAGCGGCGAAGTTCGTCACACCGCCTCCGCCCATGCACATGGTGATAGCGACCGCGACCAAAGGCAGCCCCTACTACAAGATGGCCGAGCGCTACCAAGAGCATCTGGCGCGCAACGGCGTCCGTCTGGAACTGAAGGAGACCACCGGCTCTTTCGAGAACTTGCGTCTCCTCAAGGACGACGGCGCGGGCGTGCAGGCCGCGATCCTTCAGGGCGGCATCATGGGGGCCGGTGAAACGCCGGGCCTGCTGTCGCTTGGCCGGGTCTCCTACGAGCCCCTTTGGGTGTTCTACCGGGGCGAACAGAGACTGGACCGGCTTTCGCAGCTCGCCGGAAAGCGTATCCTGATCGGGCCGAATGGTGGAGGAACGCAATTCCTGTCGACGCGGCTGCTGGCGGCGAGCGGGGTGACGGCCGCCAATTCAACACTGGTGTCGATGGAGTTGCCGGACTATGTCGATGCCCTGGCGACCGGCCAAGCCGATGCCGGTTTCCTGGTGTTGGCACCTGATGCCCGAACTATTCAACGGCTGTTCGCGGTCGACGACCTCAGGCTGATGAACCTCACGCAGGCAGATGCCTACGCGCAACGTTTTCCATTCCTGTCGCGCATCGAGCTCAAACAGGGAATTGTAGACTTCGCCAAGAATATTCCCACAGCAGATACGTCAATGGTGGCCACACTCGCCGCCGTGGCTGTGCGCGAAGACCTGCACCCGGCGCTCGCCAATCTCCTGACACAGGCGATCCTCGTCGAGAGAAGCCAGCCGCTCATGGGCCCCAATGGCGAGGCGCCGATATTCCAGCGACTGGCCGAGAGCGTCACGGCATCCGATCCAGAGATGGCCTTGTCGGACGAGGCGCGCCGGGTCTACCGCTCGGGTACACCGTTCCTGCAAAGGTACCTGCCGTTCTGGCTCGCGACGCTGGCCGACCGCATGATGGTGCTGCTGTTGCCGATCGTGGGCGTGCTGCTGCCGATGCTGCGGCTCGGTCCGATGCTGTACTCGTGGCAGGTTCGGCGGCGTCTGCTCTACTGGTATCACCAGCTTAAAGTTCTGGAAGAGGATATCGGGCCAGATGCCGACGCCGAGCTGATCAGGCGCAAACGCGCACGCGTCGAGGAGATCGAGCTGGCGGTGAACGAGATTCCGCTGCCGCTAACGTTCACCAACCAGCTCTACGACTTGCGCGCCCACATCGACATCGTGCGCCGCAGGCTCGGCGAACTTCGGGATTTGCGGTCGGGCAACGCGGCGGCGAGTTCCGCGTAAGCCCGAACGCCATACTTCTTCGACGGCGGGCTACTTCAACCCGGCAAGCGCCTTTTGATAAAAGCTCATGTCGAGGAACTTGTCGGGTGCGGGTGGCGTGCCGCCCCACTGCCCCTCCATCTCAGCGCGCAGCGACAGCACGGTCTTGAAGCCTTCCATGCTGAAGGCGAGATCCTTGGCGAAGCCGCCGGCCTTCTCGTCGAGGCCCATCTTGTAGCTGGCGTCCGCGATATCCGGCGGCAGCTTCAAGCGGTCTGCAAGAAGCATCACGACCTCTTCCTTATTGGCGGGATCGAGCGCCCAGCGAATGCCTTCGATGTTGGCTTGCAGATAGCGCACGAGCAGATCCTCGTTCGCCTTCGCCCAGCTCTTCAAAATCCACACGCCGCCGGCCTGATAGGGGCCGACGAT
>CANJPN010000396.1 GCA_947475855.1 Bradyrhizobiaceae bacterium | reverse complement strand
TCCCCGCCCGGAATACTCCGATCCATCAACCCACTCCCTATGATGGAGCGAACTGTCCTCTTCTATGATTTCCATCGTCAATACCGAATGCCACGTTCCCAAAACGTTCTCCGACTTGGCCAAAATCGCAGCTTGGGGCCGACTGGGCCTACTATGCCGATCGCGAGTTCGCCGGGCGGTTCGATCCAGCGTGATTGATCGCGGAAAGCACGAATGAAGCTGGGAGCGGCCTGACCGATTTAAGCCCTGCTGGTGACGCTCGCCGCGTCAGGCTTCCCGAACCACCCGAATCCCTTCCCCTGCCCTCACGGCGCGCCTGGGCGGCCGTAGTGAGTGATTGCGCCGCCCACCTGCCTTACTTCTTTCCCGCCTAGCCAGCGGCGCTTGCGCCGCTTCTGTGACGCCGTAGGCGGCACCTAGCGAAAGCGCATCGGCCGGTAGGCCGATTCCGTTGGTCCCTTCTGTTCCCTGCCTCGATGCGGGCCGTTCGACGTTAAAAGATTCTGTTAAATATGAATCGTTAAGTAGGTTAAGCCGAAAAAACGGCCTTGTTTCAGTAAGGAAATCAACAGCTTGCCAGAACCGCCGGTGGGTGAAAACACGTGATTCGGTGTGTGAAAACACGATAGTGCGGTGTGTGAAAACACGAGTCAAAGGTGTGTGAAAACACGATAGCACACGGCTCGGGAACGCCGATCGCCCATATCCTGGGAAGTCTTGCCGCCGATGATTCCAACCATGCCTCGCCGCTTCTGGGGGTGGCGGTGTGTGATAACACGATAGTTAGGAGCGGCCTGAAAGTCGGTCCATGAGGTCATCGACCTCTGTGGTGCGCCGTCGATCGGCCTCCATGCGGTCGCGCCGATCCTGCTCGGCCTGGAGCTGCTCGGAGAGCGCCAAGGCTTCCGCCTCCCCTCTCAACCGGAATTGAATGGCCGGGCTGCCATCGTTCGTCGCCACCATTTCGACCGCATAATCGGGAAGTTGGTTGATCTCCACGATCTTGCGGAGCATCCGGTTGAACTCTTTGGGCTTGCTGTCGCTGCCGGTCTTGTCGCGCAGCACCTCCACCCGGCACGTCCACCCGCCGCGCTGGTTGCCGGCGTGCTTGCGGGCGATGCGATACAGCGCCCGCTCAAGCCCGCCGGTCAGCAGGAAGTAATCGGGGTGCATGGTGAGAAGCGACCGCTCCGCCATGATCCCCTCATAAACCCAATCCGACAGGGTGATGGTCATGCCGCGGGGCTGGTCGGTTTCGGGGTCGACCTCCAACGTCCATTTGTCGAGCCAGTTGAAACCCGCCTTGCTGCGACGCTTCGGGGCGCGGATCGACGTGGAAATAGAAGTCGTCTGCAACCGCTGTAGAGCGGCTTGAAGGTCTTGATAGGCGCGCCCGCTGGTGTTGCGCTTGATTGCCCGCAAAAGGTCGTAGGACGTGGTTGTCAGCGTCCTGGGCAGGTCGTTGACCCCCTGCTCCCGCATCCGATTGAGCGCCGACGTGGCCCATATGATGATATCGGCGTCCCAGATCGTCGCCATGCCGTAGGCGGGTATTGCCTCGATCTTCACCCAGGTCGCGCCGTCCGGGCTGGTATATTCGATCGGCTTGACCCGCTTGCGTTTCTGCAAGGAAAAGAACGGTCGTTCCATCGTCTCCCGCTGATCCTTGAGCGGAAGGTCGCCCATGATTGGCAGGAACAGGTCGAACTCCGGACTAGGGTCACGCCGCTTCTTCATTGTTCAATCCTGCACGCTTGCAGATTTGCATGTGTGCACACGCTCAAGCACGTCCAAACTGCTTGTCGGCGTCGTATTTGGCGACCAGCTCGGCAATCGCTTCGGCCAGCAAGTCCTGGTGGCTGCGGCGCGTTCGTGCCGCCAACACCCGGAACGCCTCGGCGGTTGGATCGGCGGGATCGAAATAAGCACCCAAGTGATATTTGCCCGGACGTTGCCCGCTCAATCGGGGAGCGCGCGCGTTTGGTTGAGGCGCTGCACGCTCGGGGGATGCGGACTCGGGCTTTGCCTTTGTGGTGACGGCGGGCGCTAGGAGTGAGGAACGTCGTGCCATGATATCAAGCCTTCACATTTGCAGGTGTGCAATTCTGCAATTCATCAAATAGGAATTGGCGAAGCGACGCAATCTCCTGGGCGGCTTTGCCGTTGGGTTCGTGCTCGGTCACGCCAAGCCCGTAGGGCCATGCTGCCCGATAGGCGCTGCGCTCCCTGATGACTGCGCGCGCGACCTTTAATCCAGTATCCTCCGCCAGTGTCCTCGCATCATCCAATAGCGTCGTTGCCGTAGGCGGGGCCGCATTGAGCACGACAAAGCCGGTCCTGCCGGTGCTGATGATGAGTTGGGCCGTGCGCTTGATCGCGTCGAGATCAATGAGGGAAGGGCGGCACGGTATCAGCACAATATCGGCCCGTTGCGCGGCTGCGGCTGCCTCGGCCCCGGCTGCCGGAGGCGTGTCGATGATGGTGAGGTCGAAACCGTTCGCCTCGGCCGCGTCGATCGCCTGGTTCAAGCGGCGCGCGCTGATTGGCTCTACATGAGGTAGCTCGGCCTCACGGCGCTCGCTCCACGCCGTTGCGCTTTCCTGTGGGTCTAGGTCGAACAGCGCCGTCCTGATGCCTGCCGCTTGCGCCGCGACCGCCAGATTGACCGCGAGCGTCGTTTTGCCGACGCCGCCTTTTTGTGCCGCAAGCGTGATTATATGCACGTGTGCACACTCCCAATATTGATGACGTGATAGTATGCAGAATGGCAGGACTGCACAACCGTTCTCTTGCCGGCTGAAGGTGACCCCAGGGTTGGGTGGGTGGGACAACAGCACGGCCGCCTCGGCGGCCTCCCTTTTTGCGCGAGCGATCGTAGCCGTCAGGGACGAGACGCCAGCATGGCGGCTCGATCGGAGCTGCGAAGCGGAGATAGAGCGCGGCCCGTTAGGGCGCGTCCAGCCCTTGACGATTGGATCAATGGTAACATATATGGAACTGATGGTGCTAAAGGAGTATGAGGACGGGGAAGGGCAAAGCCCCTTCGGACTCTGGTTCGCCGCGCTGGATGCGGTAGCGGCCGCAAAAGTGGTGGTGGCGCTGAATAAGGTCGAACGGGGCGCGCTTTCCAACGTCAAACCGGTGGGAGAGGGCGTCTCGGAATACAGGATCGATTTTGGACCTGGCTATCGTATCTATTTCGGAATGGATGGCCAAACCCTCGTCATCCTCCTGAGCGGCGGGACGAAGAAACGCCAGCAGCGTGATATCGACGCCGCCAAGTCGCTGTGGGCGGATTACAAGGCGCGGAAGAAAGGAAGATCGTGATGGCTCTCACCCGCAACTTCAAAGACACCGTGCGCGCACGTGTTCAAGCGGACCCAGCGTTTCGCTCAGCACTCCTCACCGAAGCCGTTAACGCCTTCCTCGTCGGTGACATCGATACGGGTAAGGCGGTCCTGCGCGACTACATCAAGGCGACGGTGGGTTTCGAGGAACTGGCCGAACAAACCGGAAGACCGTCCAAGAGTCTGATGCGGATGTTCAGCCCGGCGGGGAATCCGGCTGCCGACAACCTGTTTTCGGTCATCAGCACGCTGCAACGAGCATCGGGTGTAACACTGGAAGTTCGCGCGGCGTGATTTGAACCCTGAAAGTGGTAACTTTCCTCTTTCGTTCTCATCGGCCATGACTCATAGAATCGTCATGCCGATCGCGCGTGAACATCGCTGGCTCTATCCGATCGACTGGCGCGAGCTGTCCAACCTCATCCGGTTCCAGCGTGCCAAAGGGCGCTGCGAGCATTGCCGTCGTCCGCACGGCCGCGACGTGCTGCACCTGGGCGATGGAGTATGGTGGGACGAGGACGCCGCGACCTGGCGCGACGGGCAGGGCAGGGGTCTTCGCCATCTGCCGTCGCCGGACGAGCTGGCGCGGGCGCAACCGGGTCTCGCCGGCATCGACCCGCCCGCTTATCTTCGGATCACGCGCGTGGTCCTCGCCAGCGCGCACCTAAACCACGATCCCGGCGACAACCGGCCGCGCAACCTCGCCGCGCTCTGTCAGCGCTGCCACATGGTCCACGATGCCACTGAACATCGCCGGCGCCGTTGGCTCAACGCGTTCCGGCTGCGCGCGATCGGCGACCTGTTCGCCTGACTGCCGGGCCGTAGGACCGGCCCCCGGGTTGGGTGGTGGGACAAAAACGCGGCCGTCGAACAGACGGCCTCCATCTAGGCCGGTTGGCTAAGTGAGCTGCGCCCGCCAGGAATATGCCGGTATAGCGTCGATGGCTGCACCCCGATCTGCTGCGCCACTTCCTCCACCGTAATAGTCGGATCGGCGAGCATCGCCTTGGCCCGCTTAATCTCGGCCGGCCCCATCGCCGGCTTGCGCCCGCCGCGCCGCCCCAAGGCCCGCGCCTGGGCAAGCCCGGCATGGGTGCGCTCCAGGGTCAGTTCGCGCTCGAACTCCGCCACGGCCGCGAAGACGTGGAACACCAACCGCCCGCCGGGGCTGGTGGTGTCAATCGCCTGGGTGAGCACCTTAAGGCCGATCTCGCGCTTGGCGAGATCTTCGGCCGTCTCGACGAGCTGCCGCACCGATCGCGCGAGCCGGTCGAGCTTCCACACCGCCAGCGTGTCGCCGGCACGAAGATAGTCGAGCGCAGCTTTCAGCTCCGGCCGATCGCGCTGCGCGCCCGACGCCCTCTCCATGAAAACGCGCTCGCATCCGGCTTGCCGTAGCGCCTCGATTTGTAGGGCAGGGGACTGGTCCCTGGTGGACACGCGCGCATAGCCGACGAGCAAGGGGCTTCTCCGAAAACTCGACACGACCTAGCCGGATTCCGGAGAAGGAAACAAGGGAGGGTTTTCGGACGCTTGACGGGCTGTTCTAGCGACCTCGGCCGCGATCGGCGCGGCCCTCCCGCAATCGACCGTTTGACAGACATTGGTCGATCTGTGGGGTCTATCTGCTGCACGCCTCACATAGGCCGCAAACTTCGATCACCGGCTTTGTTGGCCGAAACCCCGCATTGGTTGCGGCACCCCGGATACTTGTCGCAATGCTGTCGTCGTCCAAATGCGTGATCCTGCCGCACTGCTCGCAGAAAAGCAGGATGCAGTCGTGAACGCAGCCGGGGTGGACATTGGGTAGGTAACGGTTTGCAACCTCCACGCGAGTGACGATGTTGGCTGCCACGAACAGGTCGAGAATGCGGTAGACCGAGTTTGCGGCTACGCGCCGGCCGCGCTGTTCCGAAAAGCGATCGGCGATGTCGTAAGCCGACGCGGGTCGGTCGAGACCGACGATGACATTGAATAGCTGAGCCCGCATATCGGTCCACTGCTCACCGACGCGCTCAAAGGCGGAGCGTGCGGCCTCTGCAAGCGCTTCTCCTTCCGGCTGCTCGTGCTTGTGACGCATGATGCAAGAATATGGCTCGACGGGGGTGGCGGGCAAGGCCACCCCTCTCTCAAGCACTTGGTTCATGTCGCGCGCCCCAGCTTCAGATTGCCGACATGCGCGATGGCGAGGACGATAGCGCCGGCAACCGTCAGCGGCGTTTCCAGCGGCGTGTCACCGAACGACAGCACACCGATGGCGAGCACTATAAGCCCAGCCGCGCCAAGCATTACGGGCCACCAAGCGCCATGTCGTGTCCTGCCGGAGAGAAGGGCCAAGCTGCTCGTCGGCACGGCAATCGCCAGCATCACCAGGTGAAAGGTCCGGCTGACCGGAATGACGCTGCTGAGCGCGGGAAGGGCGGCAAAGAGGAGGGGCAGCGCGAGACAGTGAATGAGGCACAGCAACGAAGCACCCAAAGCCGTGTGTGTTGAGTTGCACTGAGAAGTGACCCGGGATTTTCATTGAGAAGTGACCCGGGTGGGCGAGGTTGATGTGCTGCCTGCGACGAGCAGGGTCAAGCGGGTGATTTGTCCTTTCTGGGTTTTGGGGCGGCGGAACTGGCCCTAAAGCGGAAGCTGTCATTGCCGGTTTCAAGGATGTGGCAATGATGCGTGAGGCGATCCAGCAGGGCGGTGGTCATTTTCGCATCGCCAAAGATACTGGACCACTCGCTGA
>CANJPN010000395.1 GCA_947475855.1 Bradyrhizobiaceae bacterium | reverse complement strand
TCGGAAGCCGTCTCGGTCGCCTACCAGCGCCTCTATGAGCGCGAGCTGAAGAAATTCGACGAGCACAAAGGTGTGCACACGCTCGCCGTGTTCACGCACGGGCCCGGCCAGATCTTCAACACCAAGCGCGCGATCACGTCGCTCAAGGACCTCGAGGGAATGAAGATCCGCGTCGGCGGCGGGGTCGTAAACGACGTCGCCAAGGCGCTCGGCACGGTGCCCATGCTAAAGCCTGCGCCTGAAAGCTACGAGTTGCTGAGCCAGGGCGTGGCAGACGGGTTGTTCTTCCCGAAGGAGTCGCCGCTTTCGTTCAAGCTCGTGCCCATCATAAAGCACGTCACGTACATTCCTGGCGGTCTTTATAACGTCAGTTTCATGATGATGATGAATCCTGCAAAGCTCGGCCAGATCTCGGCCGATGACCGCAAGATCATCGACAAGTACTCGGGCGAACATCTCGCTCGGCGCTCTGGCAAGGCGTGGGACGCCATGGACGCCAAATCGGTAGCGGCCATTGCCGAAGCCAAGATACCCGCCGTCAATGCCAGTGCGGCGTTCGTCGAGGAGATCAAAGGCAAGACAAGCGGCCTCGAGGCGGCATGGACAGACAAGGTCAAGGCGAAGGGCGCTGACGGTGCGGCACTGCTCGCGGCGTTGCGCAAGGAAATTTCGGCCTACAAGCCCTAGTCGACAACGCCGATTGGTGCACCGACGCGGCACACTTACCGCTTCGATGAGTGCCGCATAACAGGGCGGTGTCGCTGCCGGCCAATCCACTAGCCTCGAGGCTTGCATGAAATCTCTGGACTGGTTCGACAAGCTGGTCACGCCGCTGTTGGGCGGCATCGCAGCGATCATTCTGTTCGTGATGATGATGCTCACCTGCGGCGACGTGATCGGACGCTACTTTCTCAATGCACCGGTGTATGGGGCGTTCGAGATGACGGAACTCCTGCTGGCCTGCCTGATCTTCACCGGTCTGCCGCTCGTGACGCTTCGTCAAGAGCACATCTGCGTGGATGTCCTCGACGGAATCACGCCGGATTGGGTCTTGAGAATTCAGCATGTCATCGCGAGCCTCGTTGCGGCGGTGGCGACGTCCTATCTGGCGTGGCGACTGTCGATTCGCGGCGCCAACATGCTGGCCGCGGGGGAAACGACGGCGCAGCTCAAACTAACGCTCGGCTATCTCGCGACCGGCATGGGCGTTCTGATGGGGCTGACCGCCGTGTCGTTCTTCATACTCATCTTCCGGCGGCCCAGTCGCCAGTCGACTGGAGAGGTCTGAGCCATATGTTCGAAGCGCTCGTCGGCCTGGGCGCGTTCCTCGCGCTCGCCTTCCTCCGCGTTCCCATGGCCTTCGCGATGGGTATCGTGGGGTTCTGCGGCGTTTGGTGGAAGCTGTCATTCAACGCGGCCTCCGCGATGATCGCTCAGATCACGTACGAAACCGGCATGTCCTATACGCTGTCCGTGATCCCTCTATTCATCCTGATGGGCAACCTCGTGGTGCGCGCACGGATCTCCGACGAGTTGTTCCAGGCCGCATACTGCTATCTCGGTCACCGGCGCGGCGGTCTTGCGATGGCGACGATCGTGTCGAGTTCCGGCTTCGGCGCGATCTGCGGATCGTCGATCGCGACGGCGGCGACTTTCGCCAAGGTCGCATACCCATCGATGCAGCGCTACCACTACAAGGATCATCTCGCGACCGGTGCGATCGCGGCTGGTGGTACGATGGGCATCCTGATCCCGCCCTCGGTGATCATGGTAATCTACGGCATCATGACCGAGACCAGCATCGGCAAGCTGTTCATCGCGGGCATCATTCCAGGACTGATCGCAACCATTCTTCTTTGCCTCGCCGTCGCTTGGATCACATGGCGCGATCCAGCCGCAGGGCCAGCCGCCGAGCCGCATTCGTGGACGGAAACGCTGGCGGCAACGCGCAAAGTCTGGCCTGTGGTGGCGTTGTTTCTGCTCGTCATCGGCGGAATCTACGTGGGTGCGTTCACGGCTGCCGAAGGTGCGGGCATCGGCGCGGGCGGCGCATTCCTGTTCGCGCTGCTGCGTCGAACCCTCGATTTCAAGACGCTCGTCGACGTTCTCGCCGAGAGCGCACGAACGACATCCATGCTGTTCATGATCCTGATCGGTGCGTTGCTGTTTGCGAGCTTCGTCAACTACACGACGATGCCGTCCGATCTGAAATCATTCGTGACGATGTTCGGTGCGCACTCATGGATGGTGATCGTCGCGATCTGCGGGGTTTACATCCTGCTCGGTACGGCGATGGAGGAGCTTTCGATGATCCTCCTGACAGTCCCGCTGTTCTTTCCCGTTGTCGTTTCCCTCGGCTACGATCCGATCTGGTTCGGGATCATGGTTGTTCTCGTCGTGCAGATCGGCATGATCAGTCCACCTGTCGGCATGAACATCTTCGTCGTAAAGAACCTGCTGCCGCACGTCTCGATCGGGACAATCTTCCGCGGCACGACGCCGTTTTCCGTCGCGTTGATCATCATGCTGCTGCTGTTGCTTGCGTTCCCCGGCATTGCGACGTGGCTGCCGGGGTACATGAAGTGAAAAAGCTCAAGCCGGAATGAGCGCAGCGGCCGACTTCGATATCCGCATATTCGGGCGACGCCTTCTGTCATCCTTTGCCGTGAGCCCCCCGGCGCTTACCCGCCCGCTCGCAGCCGCGCCGGCGCGGACAGGAAGCCGCGGAACCGTGCGCGAGGGCTGCGCACGGGCGGGCCCTCGAGCTCATAGCCCGGAAAGCAAGCCAGAAAGCGGCCGATGGCGATGCGGCCTTCCAGGCGCGCCAGGGTCAGGCCGACGCATTGATGCGGGCCACTTGCGAACGCCAGATGACGATTGGGCTCGCGCGAGATGTCGAAACGTTCGGGATCAGGGAATTGCGCGGGATCGCGATTGGCGGCTCCGATGACGAGATGCACGGATGTGCCGGCCGCCAACTCCGCGCCGCCGATAGTAGTGGCGCGTGTTGTGATGCGATTGCCGAGCTGATTGGGGCTTTCGAAACGCAGGATCTCCTCGATCGCGGTCCTGATCAAACCGGGTTCTGCGATCAGCCGCGCTTTCTCGCCGGGCCAGCGCGACAGCGTGACGAGGCCATTGCCGATCAGGTTCGTCGTCGTCTCATGGCCGGCGTTGAGCAGGAAGATACAGTTCTGCAGAAGTTCCATTTCGCTCAAGCGCTCCCCGCTGCCTTCGCCGGCGATCAGGCGAGAGAGAACGTCCACTTCCGGATCGAGCATGTGGCGGCGTCGTTCTCCTACCAGGACTTCGAGGTAGGCCAGGAAGTCGCGAACGGCGGCATTGCCACGGTCCTCCTGTTGGGATGTCAGCACGGGCTCGAGCGCACCAAGAATGGCGAGCGACCAGCCGCGCAACGGTGCGCGATCGGCATCGGGAACGCCGAGCAGGTTGCAGATCACCTCGACCGGAACGACGGTCGCGAAGTCCTCGATCAGGTCGATGCGGGCGAGCGACTTCGCGTGATCCAGGAGACCGTCCACAAGGGTGGATAGCGCTGGCTCCATCGCCGCAATCGCGCGCGGATTGAGAGCACCGGCCAGGATGCGGCGCACGCGGGTGTGCAGGGGTGGATCGTTGAAGACGAGGCTCGTGGTGTGATGATCGAACAGCGGTGTCGCGCCATATTTGGCGCCGAACTCCACCTTCTTGTCGGAGGAGAAGGTCGCGGTGTCCTTGTAGACCGCTTCGAGATCCGCGTGTCGGCTGAGTATGACACCGCCGTCCGCCATGCGCTTGACCGGCGCATGTTCGCGAAGCGCGCGATAGTACGGAAACGGATCGTCGACGAAGTCAGGGGGCAATCGTTTGATGTCGAAGGACTGGGCGATCTCGCGGGCGCGGTCGGGAGGCATGGCACGTTGAAACCTATTGGGCTGTAGGGTGCGGTAGGGCGAAGCCCGTACCGCACCGGTTTGCCGAGGAACGGTGCGGTACGCTACGCTACCGCACCCTACGACTTGAACCGCTGCGCCAAGCTATCCGTCGCGCGGGCGAGCAGCACGAGATCGGTGCCGACGGCAACGAAATTGTAGCCCCAGCCGATGTAGCGGCGCGCCTCGTCCTCGTTGCCGGTCAGAATGCCTGCGCCCTTGCCGGCGACCCGGATGCGCTTACCGGCATCTTCGATCGCCTTCTGAACTTCTGGGTGCGCGGGATTGCCGATGTGGCCGAACGAAGCGGAGAGATCGGAAGGGCCGATGAACACACCGTCGACACCCGGCACAGCCGCGATCTTATCGATCTGAGCCAGAGCTTCGCGCGTCTCGACCTGCACGAGAACGCAGATTTCGTCGTTGGCTGTTTTCAGGTAGTCCGTGATCCGGCCGAACTTCGCGGCACGTCCGCTGCCGGTGACGCCGCGGATGCCATGCGGTGGATAGCGCGTCGCTTCGACCGCGCGTTTGGCTTCCTCCGCGTTCTGCACATACGGCAGCAGCAATGTCTGCGCACCGATGTCGAGATAGCGTTTGATCAGAACTGGATCGTTCCACGCCGGGCGCACGATGCTGTGTGCGGTGCCGCGTGCGCTCGCCTGGAGCTGAGAGAGAATATCCGGCACCTCGTTGGGAGAGTGCTCGGTGTCGAGCAGCAGCCAGTCGAAGCCCGAGTACGAGACGAGCTCGGCGGCGATGTTGGAGCACAAACTGCACCACAGGCCGATCTGCAGCTTGCCCGCGGCCATGTCGTGCTTGAAGGCGTTCTTGGGGAGTTCCATCAAGCTTCTCCGTAGGGTGCGGTAGGCGAAGCCGCACCGCACCGTCGCGACGATTAATTTGGTGCGGTACGCGCTTCTTCTTCGTCGCTCCGGAAAACATGCCGACGCGACATGCGCAACCGCACCCTACGGCTCAAACGAAATGCACACTGACGCTGCCGAGCGGGCCGAAGTCCGCGTGAAGTGTGTCGCCGACGTTCGCCCACACCGGGCGGATGAACGAGCCCGACAGCACGACGTGGCCCGCCTCGAGTGTGGTGCCGAGCGAGCCGAGCTTGTTCGCCAACCACGCCACGCCCATCGCGGGATGGCCGAGAACACCGGCGGCGAGGCCCGTTTCCTCGATCTCGGAATTGCGGAACATGATCGCGCCGACCCAGCGCAGGTCGACGTCCATCGGCCGCACCGGACGGCCGCCCATGACGAGACCTGCCGCCGCGCCGTTATCCGACACCGTGTCGAAGATCTTGCGCGGGTTCTGCACGCGCGCGTCGATGATCTCGATCGAGGGCACGACGTATTCGGTCGCGCGCAGCACGTCGGTCAGCGACACGCCCGGGCCTTTGAGCGGCTTGCCGAGAATGAATGTCAGTTCGGCCTCGACGCGGGGCACACAGTAATCGGCGTGCTTGACCTTCGCGCCGTCCATCACGAGCTGGCTGTCGACGAGGTAGCCGAAATCGGGCTCGTCGATCTGCGAGGACGCCTGCATCGCCTTGGAGGTGAGGCCGACCTTATGGCCGACGAGCTTGGCGCCGGCCGCGATCTTCCTCTGCGTGACGATGCCGGAGATCGTGTAAGCGTCCTCGATCGTAATGCCGGGATAAGTGGTCGAAAGCTGCGTCGCCTGCTTCTTCACGCGCTCGGCTTCGAGCAGGATATCGGCGCACTTCTCGCGTTCGGCTTTCGACAGCATGCTTGGCATTCCCCGGTTGGTTGTCACATTCGCTGACGCTTTATCGGGCAATCGCGCACGGAAGGCCAGAGGGGAGAGATCTCATTGGAAGCGCCGGCAGCCCCGCTGCGACGAGACGCGCGGGGGAGGCAGAAAGTATCGGGCGGCGGGGCGTGGAACACCGCAGTGATTGAGTATTTGAGCGGCGATCCGCCGCCCCGCCTCAGACTTGGAACATGGCAGCTCGCCCCATGCTCTCGCACCGCGAGGTAGTGCCCCAACACGTGGTGTAAGCCCACAGGCATGATCCGGAGCGCCGCGGCTCGGATTGTCAGGCGGCCGGGATTGCCGGCGGCCTGACGGTGGCATCATCGCAGAAGCCGGCCATCGTTTCCAGGCTCATGTAGCGGCGCG
>CANJPN010000394.1 GCA_947475855.1 Bradyrhizobiaceae bacterium | reverse complement strand
GGAATCATGGTTCGCCACAGCAGCAAACCCCCATCACGATTTGCAAGGAAATCCACGGGGAAGCGTGGAAATCCGGCAACTCAAAGCCAGACTTCCCGCTCGATCAGCAAACGAGATCAGCAGGTTGAAGAAACTTCACGGCCGACTAACTGGCCCGTATGAATGTAAAATACGTAGTCTGAGCATCTTGCATCTGCGGTGTTGCAGAGCGACCGATAACGTCAGCGCAATGTTGGGCGAACATTCGCGCGAGTTCGAGTAAGGCGGGGTAGTGCGGTGAAATTCAAAGCGTTCCTGTGGCTGCTTTTGGCGAACATTGCAGCGCCATTGATTGGAATAGCCGTTTTCGCCCTGGTGCAGGGCTTCTGACCTCGAGCAAGCTGATCTTCGCTGCCACCGGCAATCCAGGGTTAGCGATGCTGTTTCCAGTTGGAGCAAGCCCCCCCGTTGTTCCCGGCTTCGTCCCGGGGTAACGCTTGCTGGCCCCGCATGAGCGGTGCACCGCAGCTTGCCGGTTGAGCGCACCAATGTCTCAGCAGATCATCGACGACTGCTTCCGGCCCGGACAGGAGCAGTTGACCCACGACGAGGCCGTCGCCCTTCTCAAGGCCCGCGTCGTTCCGATTGTCGGATCGGAGCGGGTGCCCCTCGCCAAAGCTGCCGGCAGGATGCTCGCAGAAGGCGCAGTCGCCCTGTCTCCCGTTCCCGCCCATAATAACGCGGCAGTGGACGGCTATGCATTCGCCCACTCGGGCCAGCACGGCGGCCTCGAGCAGCCGTGGCCCGTCGTCGGCCGCGCAGCCGCCGGCCACCCCTACAAAGGAAGCCTCGCTTCGGGGGAAGCCGTACGCATCTTCACCGGGGCCGTCGTCCCGGACTTGGCTGACACCGTCGTCATGCAGGAGGATACCAGCCTTGCCCCTGGCGCCCCGACCTCCGTGGTGTTCCAGCGCGGCTTGAAGAAGGGTGCCAACGTCCGCCTCGCCGGCGAAGACGTCCAGACCGGTGAAACATTGCTGGCCCCCGGAGACGTTGTCCGGCCACAGGATCTCGCCGCTCTCGCCTCGATTGGAGCAGGCGAGGTCGAAGTCTTTGCCAAGCTCAGAGTTGCCATTGTTTCGACCGGTGACGAGGTCGTTCGCCCCGGCAGCCGTGCATTGGAGCCCGGTGAAGTCTTCGATGCCAATCAAGCCATGCTCAGCGCTCTCGCCGCCTCGGCCGGCGCCGAAATCACCGACCTCGGCATCTGGCCCGACGATGCCGTCACCGTGCGCGAGAACCTCGCCGAAGCTGCCCGGCGCTACGATGTAATCCTCACCTCCGGCGGCGCCAGCCGAGGCGAGGAAGACCACATGGCGGCCGCGATTGGCGCGCTCGGCCAGCGTCATTTCTGGCAGATCCTGGTGAAGCCCGGCCGGCCGATGATGCTCGGCCAAGTGGAACGCACCACTGTGGTCGGATTACCCGGAAACCCAGTGGCCGTGTTCGTCTGCTTTCTGATGTATGTCTGGCCGATGCTGCGCCGCATGAGCGGTTCACCCTGGCCGGAGCCGCGGCGCTTCCCCATACCGGCAGCCTTCGCGTTTCCCAACCGCAAGATCGGTCGGCGCGAGCTTTGGCGGGGCCGAATGATCCCTGGCCCTACCGGTTGGCAGGTTGAGAAGTTCGAACGGGATGGCTCGGGCTTGATCTCATCGCTTCGCTGGGCCGACTGCCTGATCGATATACCCGAGAGCACTAAAGAGGTGCGGCTTGGCGATACGGTTTTGGTGATCCCGTTCAGCGAGTACGGCATACTGCAGCGTTGAGCAGGCTCGGCAGCGGCCGTCAAAACGGGTTGGCCGCTAACCATTGAGAAACCAAAAATATCAGGCAATTCTAAAACCTAACGCGCCAAGGTGTGCCTATCGAATTCCAAGGCAGCGCAGTCCGTGAGGGCGCGCGGCCGGCAGCAGTCGGCAGGTCATGTGATGCAAGGAGCCCGTCGGCTCGTCAGTGGTGTCTACACGAAAGTGTTGGAACTGCCCGGCCGCGGGCAGGTGCTGCTGCATGCGCTCCCACCCATGGCTTGGATCGGCATCGCTCTGGTTGCGTTGGGCCTGATTCAGCTCACAGTGCTTTCGCTTTGGCATCTCCTGACCGCGGTCGGCGTCGTTTGTATTCTGATCTGCGTGCCGGGTCGGATAGTCCGAGAAACCAGCGTACCGATCGCAGCACGCCCTCAGCCGGTCGACGCCGACGGCATCGAGCGCAGCGTAGAGCACCTCAAGGACGTCGACTGGCAGCTTCGCGAAAGCGAGGCCCGCTACCGTGATCTCCTGGATACGCAAGCGCACATTATCTGCCGACGCGACGGCGAAGGCCGCCTGACCTATGTGAACAAGGCCTATTGCTGGATGTTCGCAGTAACGCCCGAGACCGTTCTGGGCAAGTGCTGGCAGCCCCTTATTGTGGATGAAGAGCGCCTCCCCCCCGACACTGGCGGCCCGTTTCGCCGTTATGTTCAACTGATCGAGACCGCGCACGGCCAGCGTTGGATCGAACTGGAGGAGCATCGCATCCCCGACCATCGCAGCCAGGGAGATGCAGGGACCACGAGCACAGGCGAGCTACAGATCGTCGGCAGCGACATCACCGAGCGCCGAGCCGCCGAAGTAGAACTCGCCGCCGCGCGCGACGAAGCGCAGGCCGCCGATCGGGCCAAATCACGCTTCCTTGCCGCAATGAGCCACGAAATCCGGACGCCGATGAACGGCATCATGGGCATGGCGAGCCTTCTCGGAGACACGAAACTCACGGCTGAGCAGCAGACCTATCTCGGGGCAATCGACCAATCCGCGCGAACGCTTCTGCTGCTGATCGACGAGATCCTCGACTTTTCCAAGATCGAGGCGGGCAAGCTGGAACTCGGCGCCGAGCCTTTCGCGCTCGCCGATTGCGTGCAGGGCGCCGTCGAGTTGTTGGCCCCGGCCGCGCACGAGAAAGGCCTCGAAATCGCCTGGACCTGCGATGCCACCCAGCCGTTCCTCGTGACAGGCGACCCCATTCGCGTCCGCCAGATCATGCTCAACCTGATCGGCAACGCTGTGAAATACACCGACCGCGGCGGCGTGCTCGTCAGCCTCGTCTGCGAGGATCGCACAGCCAATCACGCCGTGCTGGCCGTAAAGGTCAAGGACACCGGTATCGGCCTTTCAGCAGAAGCCCAGAAGCAGCTATTTGCAGAATTCAATCAGGGTGACGCCGAAGTCGCCCTCCGCCGCGGTGGTACCGGCCTCGGCCTCGCCATCTCGCGCCGTCTCGCCCGTGCCATGGGCGGCGACATCACGGTCGAGAGCGCGCCCGGTCGCGGCTCAGTCTTCTCTGTACGCTTGACGCTGCCGATCGCAATCGACCGGCCCGCCAACTCCCCTCGTCGCATACCCCCCGAATTCGGCAGCGTGCTGCTTGCGTTCGACCGGCTGATCGACCGCAAGGCATTGGCGGCAAACCTCAATGCGATCGGCATCGATGCGATCCAGTCGGACGACCCGTTGTCGGGCGAAGACATAGATGCCGCCGCTGCCACCGGCCGCCCTGTCGGCGTCGTCGTCTGCGACGCGCAATCCGATCTGAGCGAAGCCGCCGAAATTCTAGCGCGCGCACATAGCCACGCCCCCTCGGGCAAGGCGCGCGGAATGCTGTTGATCGATCCCGGAACGCGCCCGAATCTGGCGCAGTTCCGCAAGGCCGGCTTCGACTCCTACCTCGTGCGCCCCGTCCGACCATCCGCCTTGCGTGCGCGCCTCGGCCTGGATCCTTCGGGGAGTATCAATGACGAACGCATACAGCAGGCCGAGGGGACTGCCGCGCCGGCCCCTCGCCCGATACGTTCGCATCACGTGTTGCTGGCAGAGGACAACGCAGTCAACGCGCTGCTCGCCACACGCATGCTGGAGAAGTCTGGCTGCACGGTCGTGCGCGTCAGCGACGGCGAGCAGGCGGTGGCTGCGGTGAAGCACTCGCTGGATCAGGGCCAGAAGCCCTTCGATCTGGTGCTGATGGACATCCATATGCCACGCCTCGATGGCCTGGCCGCAGCCGCGGCCATTCGTGCGCAAGCCGCAGGTCGCGCGTTGCCGCCCATGGTCGCCCTGACCGCGAACGCCTTCAGCGAAGACCGCGATCGCTGCCTCGCCGCCGGCTTGGACGACTACCTCGCCAAGCCCTTACACAAATCCGACCTGACCGCCCTCCTTGACCGATGGCACCGCCCCGCCGGCGACAAGGCGGCGTGAGCGTCCCGACAGCGACAGGCCGTTTGCGCCCTCTCGACCAAGCCACGTCAGTTGCTCATCCCACAACGACCGGCCATTGATCCGTACACATCCGGCAGGGAAGGGCCTAGGCACAACTCGCTGGAAGAAGGAAGAGGCCGCTGCCCTGCTTCTCCTCATAACGTCATGTTACTTCGAAGTCTTTTATGAAACTTCCAGTTTGGCACGCTTGTTGCGCTCACGTTTTGAGCACGTGACCACACGTGCATGAAATTGTAGCTCGCGCTGGGGGAAAAATGAGCGACCGAGACAACGAGACGAAGCGGCTTGGCGCGAGTCGCTGCAGTTGTGGCCACCATGCCAGCGAAGCCGACCACGTGGCCGCTCTCCGTGGCGAGACCGATGATCTCTCCGGCGTCGTCGAAGCTGCGGTCATGCGCGCCTTGTTCCCGCATGCCGCCACCCGCCGTGCGTTCCTGCAAGCCGTCGGCGCAGGCACAGCGGCGGCCGCAATCGCCGCCGCATTTCCGCTTGCAACGGCGACCGATTTATTCGC
The DNA here is from genome assembly GCA_947475855.1 of Bradyrhizobiaceae bacterium. Taxonomy (GTDB): domain Bacteria; phylum Pseudomonadota; class Alphaproteobacteria; order Rhizobiales; family Hyphomicrobiaceae; genus CAMDPA01. The sequence continues at coordinate 1,280 of CANJPN010000394.1, read as the reverse complement.
GCAAGGTGCAGAGCCCGAAAAGAAGAACTTGAAGGTCGGCTTCATTCCGATCACCTGCGCCACGCCGATCATCATGGCCGAGCCGATGGGATTCTACAGCAAGCAGGGCCTCAACGTCGAAGTAATCAAGACCGCGGGCTGGGCGGTGATCCGTGACAAGACGATCAACAAGGAATACGACGCCGCCCACATGCTGTCGCCGATGCCGCTGGCGATCACGATGGGCGTCGGCTCCAACCCGATCCCCTACACGATGCCGGCCGTCGAGAACATCAACGGCCAGGCCATCACCCTGTCGATGAAGCACAAGGACAAGCGCGACCCCAAGCAGTGGAAAGGCCTAAAGTTCGCGGTTCCCTTCGACTTCTCGATGCACAACTATCTGCTGCGCTACTACGTGGCCGAAGCGGGCCTCGACCCCGATACCGACATCCAGATCCGCTCCGTTCCGCCGCCGGAGATGGTGGCCAACCTGCGGGCCGACAACATCGACGGCTTCCTCGGCCCCGATCCGTTCAACCAGCGCGCGGTCTACGACGGCGTCGGCTTCATCCACATGCTGTCGCGGGAGATGTGGGACGGGCATCCCTGCTGCGCATTCGCCGCCTCGAAGGAATTCGTGACGACGATGCCGAATACGTACGCCGCACTTTTGAAGGCAATTATCACGGCGACGGCGTACGCTTCCAACCTCGACAACCGCAAGCAGGTCGCCGAAGCGATCGCGCCGGCCAATTACCTCAACCAGCCGCAGACCGTGCTCGAACAGATTCTCACCGGCACTTACGCCGACGGCCTCGGCGGCGTGAAGAAAGACCCCAAGCGCATCGACTTCGATCCGTTCCCCTATGAGAGCTTCGCAATCTGGATCCTGAGCCAGATGAAGCGCTGGGGCCAGATCAAGGGCGACGTCGACTACAAGGCTATCGCCCAACAGGTCTACCTCGCCACCGACGCCGCCAAGCTGATGAAGGAGGCCGGCCTGACGCCGCCAGCGTCCTCCGCAAAGACGTTCTCGGTTATGGGCAAGCCATTCGATCCCGATAAGCCCGAGGACTACATCAAGAGCTTCGCGATCAAGAGGACCTGAGTGCGATGCCCAAGTCCTATGATCCCCGGGCAGCGCTTTTGTCGGCGCTGTTTCTCGGCTTGTTCTTGTTTGGCTGGCATCTGGCCGTCGGCGGCACCAGCCCCGTCGAAAAGATGGATCCGGAATACGCCAAGCTCGTCGGCGCCTCGGCAACGACCGGCAAGTCGGCGATGCCGGGACCTTTAGACGT